>JASLOY010000088.1 GCA_030745255.1 Vicinamibacterales bacterium | reverse complement strand
TCACACCCACGACATCTGCAAACGGTCCGGGGCGTCGGGTATCGGTTCGTTGCCGAGCCGGTCGACGATTAAAGCGGGCCACTCAGCGTTAACGCAGACCGGTGTGTGCGTCAGGAAGGGCGGAGATGAACGAGGCGACGACGCTGCAGGTGTTTACCGACTTCGTGTGACCCTGGTGCTACCTCAGTACCGGGCGTATTGACAGACTGACACGGGCGTACGACATCGAGCTGCAATGGGTGTTCTTCCCGCTGCATCCCGAGACCCCTCCCGAAGGACGGTCCCTCGAAACCCTGTTCGCCGGACGTGGGACCGACCTCGAGGCGATGCATCAGCGTATGAAAGGGCTGATGGACGCCGAAGACATGCCCTACGAGCGTCGCACCCACACCTATAACAGTCGTCCGGCCCAGGAGCTCGCGAAGTGGGCCGAGACCCAACCCGGTGGGCAGGCGATCCATGACCGGATCTACCGCGCCTATTTCGTTGACGGGACAAATATCAGCGACGTGAGCGTGCTGGTCGAGCTGGCCGAATCGGTCGGTCTCGCTGGGGACGCGGCCAGACGAGTGATCGAGGATCGCCTCTTCCGGGAGGCCGTAGACGTCGATTGGGCGCTCTCGGCACGCACCGGCATCACCGGCGTGCCGACGTTCGTTGCCGATGGTTCTCAGGTGGTCGGCGCGCAGCCAGAGGCGGTCCTCTGTCAGCTCGTGGAGTCGGCCGGCGCCGCCCGTCGAGCGCCTGTAGCCTGAAGCCTGTAGCCCGAAACCAAGCGTTGTGGGAGCAACCGGCCGTCGGCGTCCGCTCAGGGTCCGCCGCCGACCCCTCAGTCAATGATCGCTTCGTACACCAGGTCCTTGAACTCTTCCCGAAACCCGCCGCCCCGCGACGGTGAGACGGCGGCCATGATGACGGTGATGATGCCGTGCTCCGGGTCGATGGAGAATCGTGTACCGGATGAGCCGTCCCACCAGTATTCCCCTTCGCCGACCGGAAAGGTGTAGCGGTCCGCGTCGAGCACGACGTTGAACCCCAACCCCCAGCCAGAGCCAGCCATGTAGCCGCGGGCACCCAGCGGGAGCACCGAGTCGGGGACGTGGTTGCGCGTCATGAGCTCCACGGTTGCAGTGCGCAGCACGCGGTTGCCGTCGAGCTCGCCACCGTTCAGGAACATCTGCGAGAACCGCAGGTAGTCCATCACGGACGACAACAAACCGACACCACCCTCGATGAGCGTCGGACGTTCGGTGAACGGTACGCTCTCGATCGCATAGGGATGCAGCTCGCCACTGCCATTGTCGAGCCGGTAGACGGTGGACAGTCGGTCGGCTCGCTCCCCGTCGGCCCAGAAGACGGTGTCGGTCATGCCCAGTGGTTCGAAGATGCGCGCCTGCAGAAAGTCCTCGAGTGGCTGGCCCGACCAGATCTCGACCAGGCGCCCGAGCACCGTTGTCGAGATGCCGTAGCGAAACCGCGTGCCCGGGTCTTCGAACAACGGCACCCGGGCCGCGTTATCGACCATCTGCCGGAGCGTGATCGAACGGAGGCGGACCCCTTCGGCCCGGTATATCGGGGAGCTGCGGCTGCCGATACCGGAGCTATGCGTCAGCAGGTGTCGCACGGTGATGTCACCGCTCCGCGCCCGGGTGCGCGACATGTCCGGGGCGCTGGCATCGGCGAACACCCGTTGGGCGGCGAACTGGGGGAGATACGTCGAGATCGGATCGTCGAGCTGGAATTTGCCCTCTTCCCACAGCATCATCGCCGCCGTGCTGGTGATCGGTCGTGTCATCGAGTAGAGACGAAAGATCGCATCTGCCGGCATCTCGGCCCCCTGCTCGCGATCCCGCTGGCCGAGTGCTTCGAAGTACACCAGCTTGCCGTCCCGGGCCACGGCCGCCACGACCCCGGAGATATGGGCGGCGTTGATGTGTGCCTGGAGCGCTTCGGTCGCGTCGCTGAGCACCGCTGACGAGAGCCCGACCGACTCGGGGGTTGCCTGTTGTAGGTCCTGTGCGAGGGCCGGCCGAGTCAGGGCCAGCAGCGCGAGCGTGATGACGGTGAGTCGAAGCGTCATGTTCGGTCTCCCATGCAAGTGCAGAATCTTAGACCGAAACACCATCCTGCGGCAGCGGCCGCCCCGGGGAGCGGCGGGGTCCGGCTCACGCTGCGGGCGCGAGCTTCATCCGGCGCAGCAGTTCGAGGTAGCGCGAATCCCTGCGGATGGAGTCGAAGTTCGGGATCATGTGGAAGACCAGAAACGGGTGACGGTCTTCGTACGCCTGGTCCACATACGAGAACGCTTCATCCAGCCTGCCAAGCGCACCGAGGGGCCAGACCATGTACGGGGGCGGAACATAGTCTCGCTCGGCCTTGGCCAACAGCTCCTGAAACAGCTTCTCCGCTTCGGCGGGCTGGCCCGCCGCCGCGTAGACCGTGCCCAGCCAGCCCAGACCGAACGCACCGCGGCCGGCGAGCAGGGTTGTCCGTTCGGTCAGGGCGGTCGCCTCATCGTGTCTCGAGCACCGCGAATAGGCAGCACCCAGGACGTTCAGTGTCAGCACGAAATCGCCCTCGATCTCGAGCGCCTTTTCGAGCACCCCAATCGCGTCGTCATTTCGTGATGCGCCGAGCAGGACGATACCGACCACCGTGTTCGCGAACCGCGACAGCGGGTCCATCTCTTGCGCGCGTCTCGCCAGGTCGATCGACTCGTCATGCCGACCCTGCGCCGAGAGAGTCGTTTGCGCGACCCTGACAGCTGGTTTACCCTCGTGGGGGCTCTTCTGGCTCGAGCACGGGGAGAGCCCCGTTTGGCACCGGCGCGGCGAACGTGGTGCGGCTGCCGGACGGCAGCGGTCCGGCTCGCATGGGGCGGTTTGTGCGGTCCGGGGATAAGGTTCGGGTGGAGGTGGTCCCCGGGATTCCCGTCCTCCACGATGGCGCGCCGGTCAGCGGAATGCGCCTGTCCACCGATGTCGACGGTGACCCCACCGTGCTCCGGGTGGGTTCGTTGAGCCTCCATCTCATCGCCCGGAGCGGTCGAATCGCCGTACGAGTGCGGGTCCAGGAGAGTCGAGCGCTGCGCCAGTTTGCCGGCCTCGACTGGTATCCCGTCGATTCCGCCGCCAGACGAGCGGCCCGCTTCGAGCCCTTTTCCTCTCCACGAACGATGCCGGTTCCGAACTTCATCGGCGAGCCGCTCGACCGGCAATCTCCTGGGTTCGTCACCTTCGACGTCGACGGCCACGTGCACCGTCTGGACGCGTTCACCGGGGGAAAAGGCCGCCTGTTTCTCGTCTTCGGGGATGCGACCAATGGTCACGACACGTACGCCGGCGGGCGCTTTTTCTACGCCGATCCGCCAAGCGACGGGAGACTCGTCGTCCTGGATTTCAACAAGGCATACAATCCGCCCTGTGTCTTCACGCCCTATGCCGCCTGCCCGCTTCCCCCGTCGCAGAACCGGCTCGGCCTCGCCATCGAAGCGGGCGAGAAGATGTATCGCGGAGAGACCGATGGTGGCTTGCTCTGAACGCGTTGCGTCGCCTGGGACATGGGTGGCGGCCTATAATCATCTGCGGACAGTACGTGTAGCCTGGGGAGGGTAATGGTGAAACGGCATCACAGATTGGCCGGAACGACGCTGGTTGTGGCGGCCCTGACTGTAGTTCCCGTGGCAGCGGGGCAGGACTGGCCACAGTGGCGCGGACCGAATCGGGACGGGTCGGTGGCCGGGTTCGACATGCCGGCATCGTGGCCGGCCGAGTTGACCCAGCACTGGTCGGTGGACGTCGGGTTCGGCTACGCCTCACCGATCCTGATCGGCGACCGCATCTACCAGTTCGCCAGGCAGGGTGAGGACGAGGTGATGATGGCGCTGGATGCAGGGTCTGGCGACACTCTGTGGCGCACCAGTTATCCCGCGTTGTTCGACATGTGGGCGGCCACCAGGATGCACGGGCCTGGACCGAAGTCGACCCCGGCCTACGCCGACGGACGGCTCTTCACGCTGGGCATCAGCGGCATCGTGACCGCCTTCGACGCCGAGACCGGCCGCCAGATCTGGCAACGGCCGGCTGGACCGGTGGAGCCGATGTACCACACGGGCCAGTCTCCCTTCGTTGATGAAGACCAGGTGATTCTCCATGTCGGCGGCCACGACGCCGGGGCGCTGACCGCCTTCGACGTTGCAACCGGCGACGTGCGCTGGAGCTGGGATGGGGACGGGCCGGCCTACGGGTCGCCCATCGTCGCCGAGATGGCAGGAGTCCGGCAGATCATCACCTATACCCAGGAGAACTTCGTCGGGGTGTCGGCCGAGACCGGCGAATTGTTGTGGCGCCGCCCTTACACCACGCCGTCGACCACGACGTCGCAGACGCCACACGTCTACGAGGGAGACCTCATCGAGTCAGGCCGAGGCAACGGCATCACCCGGTTTCGCGTCGTGCGAGAGGCGAACGCCTGGACCACCGAGAATGTCTGGCATACCGACGAGGTGTCGCTCCACATGACCAACGCCGTTGTGGTTGATGGTGTGATGTTCGGTCTGTCGCATCTCAACCGCGGCCAATACTTCGGTCTCGACCTCGATACCGGTGAGGTGCTCTGGACCAGTGATCCGCGTCAGGCTGCCAATGCAGCGATACTCAACGTCGGCACGACTATCCTGTCGCTGGAAGCGGATGCCGAGCTGCTCGTCGTGTCGCACAGTCGGACCAGCTTCGAGCCGGTGCAGCGCTACGAGGTGGCCGATAGTGCGACCTGGACGCTGCCCACGTTATCGGGCAATCGGATGTTCGTCAAAGACGTGGACACGCTGACCCTGTGGACTGTCGAATGAGCTGACACCTGTTTCCGTGTGCCAGCGGTCTGGTCAGCAGGGTAAAATAGTCGCCCGTTTCTGAAATAGGACGTACGATTCATCACACCTCGGGACAGCCAACCGGAGAGGGAGATCCATGTCACTACGAATCAACAACACCGCGCCAGACTTCACCGCCGAGACCACCCAGGGCACCATCAACTTTCACGAGTGGATCAGCGACGGCTGGGCCGTGCTCTGTTCGCACCCCAAAGACTTCACCCCGGTCTGTACGACTGAGCTGGGCGCCTTGGCGGGGCTCACCGATGAATTCGCCAAGCGCAACTGCAAGGTGATCGGTATCAGCGTCGACCCCGTGTCCAACCATGAGTCCTGGTCCAAGGACATCGAGTCGTCGCAGGGCCACGCGGTCACCTATCCGCTCATCGGCGACCCGGAGCTGAAGATCGTCAAGGTGTACGACATGCTGCCGGCCGATGCCGGAGATACCAGCGAGGGCCGCACACCGGCCGACAACGCGACGGCTCGATCGGTCTTTGTCATAGGGCCGGACAAGAAGATCAAGGCGACCATCACCTATCCGATGAGCACCGGGCGGAATTTCGACGAGGTGCTGCGGCTGCTCGATTCCTGCCAGCTCACGGCGCAGAAGAAGGTGGCCACCCCAGTCAATTGGAAGCAGGGCGAGGACGTCATCATCCTGCCGTCGGTGTCCGACGACGCCGCAAAGGAGACCTACCCGGACGGCTGGAAGGCACCGCTGCCCTACATCCGAATTGTCCCGCAGCCGAAGTAACGGACGCTGACTCGCGCTCGACTTGCAGCCCGGATTGGACCGAACTTCTCTTCGGTCCAACCGGGCTTTGCTGCGTTCGGGCCGAGCGAACTGCCCGCCGGATAAAGACCGCGACGTATAATCACGCGAGCTCCCGAGAATCATGCCGCTGACGCCAGGCACTGCCCTGGGCCCCTACACGATCGAATCGCCGCTCGGCGCAGGCGGCATGGGAGAGGTCTACCGGGCGCGGGACACGCGGCTCGACCGGACCGTCGCCGTTAAGGTGCTGCCGGCGCACATCGCGGCCGACCCCGACGCGCGGGAGCGGTTCGAGCGTGAAGCCAAGGCGGTGGCGGCGCTCAACCACCCGCACATCTGCACACTCCACGACATCGGTCGGGAGGACGGTACTGACTTCCTGGTCCTTGAGCTTCTCGAGGGCGAGTCGCTCGCCCAGCGGCTCGAGCAGGGCGCCTTGCCGCTGGAGCAGGCGCTGCGGATCGGTATCGAGATCGCGGATGCGCTCGACAAGGCGCACCGGCAGGGCATCGTCCATCGTGACCTGAAGCCGGGCAACATCATGCTGACGAAGTCGGGCGCGAAGCTGCTCGACTTCGGGCTGGCGAAGCTCGGGGTGCCGGCGCACGAAAGTGGGCTCTCTGCGCTGGCGACGCAAGGGCCGAGCCTGACACAGGAAGGCACCATCCTCGGCACGTTCCAGTACATGGCGCCCGAGCAGCTCGAAGGCCAAGAGGCGGACGCGCGAACCGATCTGTTTGCCTTCGGCACGACGCTCTACGAGATGATCACCGGGCGCAAGGCGTTCGAGGGCGGCAGCCAGGCCAGTCTGATCAGCGCCATCATGAGCGGGCAGCCGGCGCCGATCGGCTCTCTGCAACCGGTGAGCCCGCAGGCGCTCGACCACGCCGTCACGACCTGCCTCGAGAAGGATCCTGACGAGCGCTGGCAGGCGGCAGGCGATCTGAAGCGTCAGTTGAGCTGGATCGCCGGCGGGGGCGCGGTCGTCGAGTCTTCCGTCCCTGTCTCCCAGGCCGTGGCACCTGCGTCGACGTGGCGCCGGACGCTACCGTGGGGGGTAGCCGCCATCGGGCTGGTGGCGGCTGCCGCTCTGTGGACCACGCGTCCGGAGCGCGACGCGTCGCTCACGCAGGTCAGCGTCGGAGTGCAGCCGGCTGAACGGTTGGGCGGGCGGTCGAGGTCCGTGACGGCTCGCACTGCCTTTGCGCTGACGGCAGACGGTCGAACACTGTTCTTCGTGGCCGGCAGTGACGACGAGGACGACCGGCGTCTGTATCGGCGCGACCTCGTCGAGGCCAACGCGGTGCCGGTCGAGGGGACCGAGGGCGGCTTGCTTCCTTTCTTGTCGCCGGAGGGGCAGTGGGTGGGATTTTGGGCGGCGGGTGAGCTGCGGAAGGCGCCGACCGCTGGCGGCCCGCCGGTCACCATCGCCGCCGTGTCGAGAGTACCGTCCGGTGCACGCTGGGGCCCGGACGACCGCATCGTGTTCGACCAGCAAGACGGGCTGTTCCAGGTGTCGGCCGATGGCGGCATGCCGGAGCCGCTGACGGAGGTCGACAGGGAGCTCGGCGACTTTCAACACCTGCTGCCGGGGATGCTCCCTGGCGGCGACGCAGTGCTGTTCACCGTGCAGAAGGCGGCGTTCAGGTGGGACGATGCCGACGTCGTGGTTCAGAGGCTTTCGACCGGCACTCGGACGGTGCTTGTCGAGAACGCCGCAGACTCGCGCTATGTCGACACTGGCCATCTCCTGTTCGTCCGGCTGGGCACCCTGATGGCGGTGCCGTTCGATCTCGAGCGGCTGGAGACGACCGGCGGCGCGGTGGCCCTCATAGAGGGGGTCACGCAGGCGGTGAACGTGACCAACAGCGGCGCCGACACTGGAGCGGCGCAGTTCGATTTGTCAGGCTCTGGCACGCTGGTGTATCTGCCGGGCGGGATCGCGACCGACATACGGTCGATCGTGGTCTGGGTCGATCGACGGGGCGTCGAGGAGCCGCTGCTTGCCGAACCGTCGAACTATTTTTCGGTGCGTCTGTCGCCGGACGGGGAACGCCTGGCCTACACCGGACTCGGCTCGACCGGCGGGGTGTGGGTGCATGATCTGCGACGTGGCGGCACGACCCGACTGGCAGAGGGATTGTCCAGTACGGCCATCTGGACGCCCGACGGCCGGGACGTCACCTTCAATCGCATAGAGTCCGAGCTTCCGAATCTGTTCTCGCGAGTGGCTGACGGCAGCAGGCCGACCGAACGCCTCACGACGAGCGAGAGCTTTCAGGGGCCTGGGTCCTGGTCCCCCGACGGCCAGGACCTCATCTTTGCGGATGGTGGCGACATCTCGGTCCTGCATGTCGATGGCGTCGTCGGCGAGCGCACCCAGGAACCGCTCGTCGCGACACCAGGATTCCGGAGCATGCACCCGTCGTTGTCCCGGGACGGTCGCTGGCTCGCATTCACCTCCGACGACACCGGGCGCGAGGAAGTCTACGTTCAGCCATACCCGGGTTCCGGTGGGCGTCAACAAATCTCCACCCAGGGCGGGAATGCACCGGCCTGGTCTCCAGATGGCCGAGAGCTGTTCTACATCGCTCCTCCGGAGGGCGACGAAAGTCGCCCGCAGATGATGGTGGTCGACATCACAACCGAGCCCACCGTCGAGGCGGGTCGCCCCCTCGCGCTCTTCGACTGGCGCTACGCCAGTAGCCGGCCGAATCGTGCCTGGGATGTCAGCCCGGATGGCCAGCGCTTCTTGGCTGCTCTTGCTGTAGATGATGACGAGCGGGGCCCGGAGCTGCGCGGGCACTTACGGCTCATCGTCAACTGGACCGAGGAGTTGAAGGAGCGGGTGCCAGGGGGCTGAGGGGTACTCCAGAAGTCGGTAGGCAGCATCCAGAAGTAAGCAGGGAGCCGGAGGGTAAGGGTTTCGCCTTGCCGGCATGGTGGTCTCATGGCGCTGAACCCAGGGGTAACGCTCGGACCGTACGAGATCGAGTCGCCACTCGGCGCGGGCGGGATGGGCGAGGTCTACAAGGCCCGCGATACGCGACTCGACCGCACGGTGGCGATCAAGGTGCTGCCGGCGCACATCGCGGCCGACCCCGACGCGCGGGAGCGGTTCGAGCGTGAAGCCAAGGCGGTGGCGGCGCTCAACCACCCGCACATCTGCACACTCCACGACATCGGCCGGGAGGACGGTACTGACTTCTTGGTCCTGGAGCTTCTCGAGGGCGAGTCGCTCGCCCAGCGGCTCGAGCAGGGCGCCTTGCCGCCGGAACAGGCGCTGCGGATCGGCATTGAGATCGCGGATGCGCTCGACAAGGCGCACCGGCAGGGCATCGTCCATCGTGACCTGAAGCCGGGCAACATCATGCTGACGAAGTCGGGCGCGAAGCTGCTCGACTTCGGGCTGGCCAAGGTCGGACCATCTGTACAAGCCGAGACCGTCGGGGTTACGGCGGCGCCGACGCAGGCGAGCCTGACCCAGGCAGGCGCCATTCTCGGCACGTTCCAGTACATGGCGCCGGAGCAACTTGAGGGGAAGGATGCCGATGCGAGGACGGACCTCTTCGCCTTCGGGGTAATGCTCTACGAGATGCTCACGGGGCGCCGCGCGTTCGAGGCCGAGAGCCAGGCGAGCCTGATCGGCGCCATCATGACCGCGCAGCCGGCGCCCCTCCTGGACCTGCAGCCAGTCAGCTCTAGCGCGCTTCAGCGGCTGGTGACGACCTGCCTCGAGAAAGACCCCGATGCGCGATGGCAGTCGGCGGGCGATCTCAGGCGCGAGCTGATGTGGATCGCCGGAGGTGGCGGCGGCACCGACCCCGAGCTCGTCGCGCCGACGCTGGTGCCCGAGCCCGGGTGGCGGCGAGTGCTGCCGTGGGGCGTGACCGCTTTGGCCGTTGTCGCGACCATTGGCCTCTGGAGCACTCGTCCCTCTCGGAACGAAGGGCTGACCCACGTCAGCGTCGGCGTGCAGCCGTCTGCCCGACTGGCTGGCCAGTCGCCGTATGTGACGGGCCGAACCGCGAGCGCGCTGACTGCCGACGGACGGACGATGTTCTTCGTCGGCGAGGCCGACGGCGAAGTCCCGGTGCGGCTCTATCGCCGCGATCTCGCCCAGCCGGTCGCGGTTCCGGTGGAGGGGACCGAGGGTGGGTATCTGCCCTTCCTGTCGCCGGACGAACAGTGGCTGGGGTTCTACGCCGATGGTCGACTCATGAAGGCACCAATCGACGGAGGGCTTCCGGTGGAGATCATGCGGCTGGTGCGTCGGCCGAGCGGAGTGCACTGGTGGAGCGACGGCTTGATCGTGTTCGACCAGAACGAGGGGCTGTTTCAGGTGGCGGCTGACGGCGGCACACCGGAGGTGCTGACCGAGGCCGACGCGACACAGGACGAGTTGAGACACACGCTGCCCAGGATGCTCCCCGGCGGGGACGCCGTGCTGTTCACCGTGCAGCGGTCGCTGTTCCGCTGGGACAATGCGCAGGTGGTCGTCCAATCGTTGAGTACTGGCGAACGGACGGTGGTCGTCGAAGATGGAGCCGACGCGCGCTACGTTGCCAGCGGCCACGTCGTCTTCGTCCGGTCGGGAACGTTGATGGCGGTTCCGTTCGATCTCGGACGGCTCGAGTCGACCGGGGGCGCGGTCGCGTTGATCGACGGGGTCACGCAGGC
>JASLOY010000087.1:4712-10353 GCA_030745255.1 Vicinamibacterales bacterium | reverse complement strand
CGCATACAAGGAAAGCGGATTCTTGGCCGAATCCTCTTCCATAGTGCCCTCGCGAATACCGTAAATGCTGTCAGTTGACGCAAACACAAACCGGCGTACGCCGTGGTACAAACACCCGTGGGCGACCGCCTGTGTGGCCAGCAGGTTGATGTCAACCGTCTCCTTCGGGTCGGTGTCACAGGCTGGCTCACCGACTAGCGCCGCAAGCAGGACAACGCCGTCGACGTCAGCAAGTGCCGCCGTAACCGTTCCAATGCAGCGGATGTCCCCTTCTACGATGTCCAGTCCAGGCTGAGTGCGCACGTCGTCAGCCTCCAGGGCTTCACGCCCGAACCGAAAGCTGTCGAGCACACGAACGGGCCATCCGCAAGCCAGCAGTTCGCGGACGAGCACGGATCCCAGGTAGCCGGCGCCACCGATGACGAGAATGCGGGGAACACTCATGAAGCCGCTGTTCGACGCGCCAAGATCTGCTCCGCCATCCAGAAGTCGAACTCGTCGTCTATGTCGATGTTCTCTTCGCGGCTCACGATAAAGCGCTCGGGTCGCGCACCACACCATCGCCCCAACCGAATCACCTCGGCCTGAACTACGTAGACGTTTCCGTCGTCGACGAAGACGCCGTCGATGTCCTGGCGGCGGCGCGCCGGTGGACCGTACTCGACCGCCCGAGAGACGTACCCCGTCGCGAGCGAGTCCGCCCCTGTATCGAGGACGCGCCGAATGCATCTATCGATCAAACCGGCGCCACGAACCGGAGATGTCGCCTGGAGCAGCACGACAATGTCGGCCGGCAGGCACTCCAGCGCATGCTGCGCGACCGGCATCGACAGTACGTCATCGGCGGCGAGCTCGGCCGGTCGGTCAAGCACCTCGGCACCGCATCCGCGCGCCACATGGGCAATTCGCGCATCCTCGGTCGAGACAACGTAGCGGTCGATCAGCTCGGCATCGAGCGCCGCCTCGACCGTCCAGGCGAGTAGCGGGCGTCCACCGAGGTCTCGGATGTTCTTGTCCGGAATACCCTTGCTGCCGCTGCGCGCTGGCGTGACCCCCAGAATCATTCAGGACCCGGCTTCACTCTTCAGCGAGTCATGGACCCTGGCCCATTCCGTCTCGTTCCGGGCCGCGCGCGCGCGGAACCAGTCGAGATATCGGCCGACGCCCTCCTCGAATGGCACCTTTGGCCGCCAGCCCAATTCTCGCTCAGCCAGCGCACTCGACACGCGTTTGCCGGAAAAGTCGCCGGGTCGCGCCGCGGTGTACTCGATCTTGACATCGGCCACGAGCTTGCCGACGGTCTCTGCGATCTGCTTGATCGTGATGCACTCTCTGCCGTCCAGGTTGTAGACCTTGTTCTCTGCCACGGGCTGCAGCGCCATGACGTTTCCTTCGGCCAGGTCCTCCACGTACACAAACTGGCGGAACTGCGACCCGTCTCCGGCCAACGTCAGTGGCTCTCCGTTGAGCGCCCGCCGGACGAAAATTGGTACCACGCCGCCGTCCCGGCTTCGCGGCCCGTAGGGGATGCCGTACCGCAAGATCGTGACCGGAACCTCATACAGCTTGCTGTAGGCCTGGCAGTAGTACTCGGACGCGATCTTCGTGGCGGTGTAGAGATGCGACGGCGCCCCCAGCGCGCTGTCCTCATCTACGACATCCGCCGGTGTGTCGCCATACACCCAGGTGGTGCTCCCGTAGACCACACGGACACGCCGCGAGCGCCGCTGCCGGACCGCTTCGAGAACGTTGATGGTTCCGCGAACGTTGATTGATTCCGAATAGTGCGGCTGCTCGTAGACGTCTTTCACGTCAGCCACTGCCGCCAGGTGATAGATGACGTCGACATCGCCAATCGCCATCTGCAACGCCTCGAGGTCGAGCAGACTGCCTTGATAGAACTCCACATCGGACCGAAACGTCGGCAACACCATGTCGAAAATACGGACGCGCACGCCCCGCTCCACGAGTGTGTCCACGACGTGCGATCCTATGAATCCCGATCCACCTGTAATGAGCGCTCGCATGAATCCCTTTCTATGACGCCGCCCCGACCAGCTGCTTCATCGCCGACTCGATCGACTCGGCAACATACGCCGCGTCCTCCGGCGTCATCCGCGCCGATATCGGCAAACAGACGTGCGACGCGCACACCCCCTCCGCTTCCGAGAGCGGCCGGTCAGAGACACCTTCGAATATCGGCTGCCGATGACATGGCAGCTCATACACCTCGCCGGCAAGTCCGACGCCGAACCGCTCGCGCAGATCTCGTTTGAGCGCGGCGCGGTCTGTCGGTTGCCGAAGAAGCACGACGTACTTGTAGTAATTGCTCCTGGCTCCGACCGGTTCAACGAGCGGCTCGAACCAAGTCGACTTGGCCAGCGCCTTGTCGTACGCCTGCGCTACGCGACGCCGCGCCTCGATGAACTCAGGAAGGCGGCGGAGCTGGCTGGCACCCAAGATCGCGTGAAGCTCGCTCATGCGCCAGTTGTAGCCGAGGCGTGTGTGCACGTTGGCGTGAAATCCCGCCTTGCCCTGATCCCGATAGATCAACGCCTCCTCGTACAGGCGTCGATCGTCAGTCACGATCATCCCACCCTCACCGCTCGTCATCACCTTGGTCGGGTAGAACGAGAACGACCCGGCCACGCCGAAGCTGCCGGCCTGCTGGCTCTGGTATGTCGAGCCGTGGGCGTGGGCCGCGTCCTCGAGCAGCCACAAGCCGCGTGCGCGACATAGCTCGCTGATCGCCTCGACCGCCGGCGCAATCATCCCGCCGATGTGCACTACGATGACCCCGGCCGTCTCGGGGGTCAGCGCGTCTTCGAGCTGCGACAGATCGAGCATCAGGGTGCGGGGATCGACGTCTGCGAAGCGCACGCGCCCACCGGCGTGCAGCACCGCGGCCGGCGTGGCGAAGAACGTATTGGTGGGTACGACGACTTCGCGCCCCTCGGCGCCGAGCGCGCGAAGAGCGATCTCGAGCGCGCTGGTACCGCTGTTCACGGCAACGGCATGTCGAACGCCAACGAGCCGGGCGAAGTCCGCCTCGAACGCCTCACCGTGGCTGCCCAAGGTGAGCTGTCCAGACTCGAGAACGGCGTCGATTGCCTGGAGAATGCCTCGACGATCGTCTTCAGGAACGACGACCGGTGCTGCCGGAATGCGTCTCACGTGGAAATCCTCATTGACTATAAATTAGCGAGCCGCTTCACCCACGCGCGCAACCGAGGCCAGAGCATATGCTGTTCCGAACGAAGCACGTCGGGAGGATCCGGTGGGTTGAAACGAGTGAAATAGGACAGGTAGGGGCGACCGCGAAAGAGGCGCTGACCGGCAGCCGCCTCGACAAGGGCCGGCTCGGCAGCCAGCTCATCGGGCGTGGCCAGATCCCCACCGGATGTGTGGAACACAATCCCGTTGGCGACATCGAAAACGCGCCAGCGGCCGTCCACCTGCACGAATGACAACGCAAGCTTTGGCGCTTCGCCTATGAGCGCCCAATAAGCGCGCACGCCGGCATAGGTCGCGAGGGTCGTAAACACGTCGGCCTTCTGGTCGTCGGTACCGTAGCCTCGGATGACGATGTGCCACACGTGATCGTCAATCACCGGCAGACCCGGCGGCACGTCGCGAACGTGCTCTCGCGTCCAGGCGAAGAGCATGAGCGCTCGCGCCTCTGCCGACGCATCATCGGGGACAATCCGACTCGCCAGCTGGCGGTAGCCCGCGTCGCGCTGGACGAAGTCGAGCGCCTTGACATAGAGCGGGAGCTCGATGGTCGACACCTCGAAGTCGACGCCCTGTCGCGTCGAAACTGGCCAATGTGCGGCCACGAACATCAGCCCGACAGCAACAGCAGTCAGCGCTACACGCCGGATGAATACGCTCAGGCGGCGCCGAGGCGACCCGTCCGGCCTCGCGACTCGACTGCCCTCGCGTTTGTGATCGGTCATCGCCCGTCATCCCGTCATCCGCCAGAGCCCAGCCGCTGGGTCCCGCAGCCGCGCCAGCCATACAGGCCGGTCGGCGAGACCTGGATCTCCGTCACGCCGGTCTTACTGAGCAGTTTGCGGACCCCTTCCTCGTCGTAGTAGAACCGGATGGGGGCGGCGAGTCGATCGAACCAGTCCGCATGCATGACTTGAAACGGGTACTGCGCATAGAGCTTGACCCGAGACGGTGTCATCCGCTCGATCGACGCGCCGACGCCCGGCAGCCGCCGGCCAACTTGATATGGCACCACGAAACCGAACCGATCAATGAACGCGCCGACGAACGATAGCCAATCAACCAGGCGATGCGGCAGATGCGTCGTGACAGACCGCGCCATCTCGAGCAAGCGGTTCAGCACACGTCGCTTCTTGCTATAGACCCAGACGAAGAACGTACCGCCGTCTCGCACGACGTTCGCGACGGCCTGCGTCGCGCGCGGCGGGTCCGGTAGATGGTGCAGAACGCCGATGCTGTACGCGAAGTCGAAGGTCCCGGGCGCAAACGGGAGGGCGTAGATATCGGCCTGCAACAGATGAACGTTCGGCAGGTCGTGCGTGTTCTTGTACGACGACTCGATGGCGCGGCTGAAGTCCACGCCGATCATTTCCGCCCCACACTGAGCCGCCTGGTACAGGTGCCGGCCGAAGCCGCACCCGGCATCGAGGCCGACTTTTCCCTGGAAGAACTCCACGGTGGCCGGATGGAGATAATTGAAGAAATTCTCGCGAAAGTCGCATGCCATCTCCGCGAAGGTGGTCCACTGGTAGCCAAAACTCTCCTGCGTGCGCGCCTGGCGGCGATCATGGGCTACATCCTGGGCCGGAGGCGACACTGGCACGGCATCACCAATTTGCTTCGAGTATCTGGTCCGAAATTGAGGGAACTGCACCCATGCGTCTCGGAACAGACGAGGAATCGTCCCGACTATCGGATAGGTAGCGCCACAAGCGCAAGTCAGCATTCCGTCGATCACGTCCTGGTCGGATCCGTCGAAGCTGACCACGGACAACGGGTCCACACACGCCGGACAGCGAATCAGCTCGAGGAGTCTCGGCTTCACGCGCGATCCTCCCGCCACCGCGCCCAGCCGACGCCAGCCAGCACGAAGAACGGCACAAGCGCGGAGAGCCGCAGCCTGAAGAGCGCTCCCACGTTGAGCACCGTCCCCCCTAAGCCTGCGGCGATCACGATGAAGAACATGCACAGGAGCAGACCGCTTGCTCTCCCGGAGCGCCACGCCGCCACGCCGCCGGCAACGGCCAAGGGCAACAAGAGCGCGACCACTACCGATTCGAGGCCAGCCAGCACACGCGAGGCCTTGCGCCCCTCCGTGCGCAGCCATTTCCACGGATAGGGTGAGAAGAGCACCGCGGCCACGCCCTGAGGTCCCCAGGAGGCCACGGTCAACCAGTTCGGACTGTCCGGCACCTCGTCGACCAGCAGAAACGGCTCATCAGATGACTCCCATGCGGCCAGGCCCCCATGTTGGTGGATCCACCCGCGCCGCAGGTCGGCCACCGCTTGTAACAGCGACCGCTGCGCGATTGTCTCGCCGGCGTCCGATGGACTCGGGTGGCCCCACACGTCAATGGTGGGGACTCGGTTGTTCGCAATCGCCCTCTGCCTGACAGTCCCGTACCTGTAG
>JASLOY010000087.1:0-4702 GCA_030745255.1 Vicinamibacterales bacterium | reverse complement strand
CCACCTGCTCCGCCGAAGGCAGCGCGAGCGCATCCTCGATCCAGTTGATCATCGCCTGCACGATCGGCCTGGCTTCTCGACTGAACGGCGTTGCGTAGCGTCCAGGCGCCAGAGTGCGAACGGCTCGATCCACTTCCTCGAGGGTACACGGCAGCCTCGGACAGACGGAACCATGCGGGGCCGGGGTCCAAGGCATCACTTCCAGAAAGCGCCGAAGCGCGTCGCGGGCCGTAACCATGTCGCCTTGCTGCAGCGCCGGGAAAGCGAGGTTGTACCAGGCCGGCCAGAACCAATCGTTCGTCGTCACCACGGCCTGGTACTCACGAATCGCACCATCGATCCGGCCAGCGTCCTGGTGTGCCCGGCCCGCCTCGAAGCGCGCCACCGTGGCGTCGTGCGGACTGAGGGCGCGGTACGCCCACACCGCTGGCGCTGTCCACCACACCGAAACGCCCACTGTGCCAAGAGCAACGGCGACAATCGCGGCCCGACCGGCCATCGCCCACCGCTCGTTCCCTGCAACGAACAGCATCGCGACCGCCACGAGCGCCGTCGAGGCCGCCAGGCTGACGGCCAGGTAGCTTCGCAACAGCATGAGCAGGAACATCGAGAGACCGAGACCGAGCACGGCCGCTCGCTCGTCGCGCCACCGCCAGGGACGCGTCACCCCAATCAGGTATGCCACGGCCACCACGGCGACCGCGACGAGTGCCAGGCTTGTGGCGTCCTTGAGCGCCTGCGATGCCCACAGGAGCATCGCAGGCCACAGGGCGACGACACCGGCCGTGAATCGAGCCGCGCGCGGTCCGCCAAGCCTCGCCGCGCACGCGGCGAGGACCGCCACCGTGAGGCTCGCCAGTGTGGCATTGAGCATGACAACCGCGAGAGGATGGTCGCCGACGGCCCAGTAGAGTGTCCCCATGGCGAGGACCCATGCGGGAGCCTGCGAGGATCCCAAGGCCGACGGGTCGGGGAACGGCACCCCGTCTCGCAAGGCTGCAGCCAGGATGCGCGCGTTGGTGTCGAACGCGTGTGCATCCCGCGCGAAGGTCCAGAAACCGGGTCGGACGAGCAGGTGCGCCGGTGCCACGCTGGAGAGCAGGTACAGCAGCACCCCCAAGCCGAGCACGAGCGAGAAGTTCAGCGCCGCGAGCCGGCGCACCCAGGAGTCGGACGAGACCCGCCGCACGATCGCCCATGCCGTCAGCGCGCACAGCGCGCCGAAGATGACCACCCGCACGATGAACAAGACAGGTGTCATCGGCTTGGCGCGCCCACAGGCGCGGCGATCTTCGCGTTGTCGGCCGCCTCGTTGAGCACGGCGATGAACCGGGGCGCGTTGATCGCAAGCGAGTATCGGTCCTCAATCGTACGGCGCGCGGCCGCGCCCATCGACGCGCGCAAGTCCCCGTCGGTCAGGAGCATGCTGAGCTTCTCTGCCCACTCCCGCTCGTCGGCTGCAAGGAAAC
Organism: Vicinamibacterales bacterium; assembly: GCA_030745255.1. Taxonomy (GTDB): domain Bacteria; phylum Acidobacteriota; class Vicinamibacteria; order Vicinamibacterales; family UBA8438; genus NP936. The sequence goes on along the minus strand of JASLOY010000087.1, from coordinate 3,233 downwards.
CGTTGACGCCGTCCTCGATGATCTCGCAGTTCACGCCGACCGCCGCGGCCACGACCGGCACGCCGCAGGCCATGAACTGGATCGCCTTGAAACCACACTTGCCCAGGCTCCATCGATCGTCCCACAGGGGATACACGCCGACGTCGCAGCGCTGGAAGTCCGCCACCTCCCGGTCAAGAGCCCACCGCGCCGACTGCACCGTCATCCCGTCGGCCGCGACCGCGCTGTCGGTGCCCACGACATAGAGAGAAAAGGGATGGCGGCGATGGACCTGCGCCAGGATCGGCAAAAGACCGCGCAGGTACTTGGTTGTGCTATGGCTGCCAATCCACCCGACGACCGGATTGTCGCCGCGGTATGACGCGGGGCGCGATCCAGGCTTGAACAGCGTCGTGTCGACGCAGGTCGGGATCACACGGACGTTCGACGTCCGGGCCCGGGCATAGGCCGCCAGGTATTCGTTGCCGGCGATCGTCCGATCGCTCATCGCGATGATGGACGGCACCTTGTGGTACCACTTCAGCGCGGACACCAGCTGATTCGCGCTGCTGGCATTCGGAAGAAAGACAGCGTCATCAAAGTCGTAGACGACGGGTCGGTCGGACAATGACGCCAGCATCCGCTCGATAAGCGGCGGCCCGATGGGGAACGCCTCACGGTACACGAGGAACAGATCGTAGTGCCGCGCCGCCAGCAGATCCCGGAGACGTTGCGCAGCCTGACGGATGAAGAGCGCCAGCTTGGTGATCGGGCGGCCAGGCGCATACACGATGTCGAAGAAATCAGACGTGAGGAACGGACTGGCTGTCACTTCGAAGCCATGCCGCTCGAGCGCCGGAATGTACTGTCCGATGCGGAAGCGAAATCCAGCCCCCTCAATCGGAACCGGTGACAGCGCCAGGACACGTCTCGGGGTCATGCGGCGGCCGAGGCGTCTTTCAGCACCATCGCCTCGAGCGTATCGCCCCTGCCGAACAGGTGCAGGCCGACGTTTGCGGTAGCCTTGACCGCGCGGAGCCAAGACGATCGCTCGACGCGGTTACGACACGACTGGGTAGCAGCAGACGTCTCCACACTCCGACCGCTCGACGGGCCCCGTCGCCACTTCGCCAGGATCTCGGGAAGGTCGACGTTCTTCGACGTCAAGAGCTCGGGTTGGAATCCAGCCGCTCGCAGACTGGCGCGCAGCGCGCGCGGGTTGAAGAGACACAGGTGATCAGGCGTCATCGCCCGCCAGCCTCCCCCGAGAGCGAGACGGGACAGGCTGTCGAAGTTCGGCGTCGTCAGGTATAGGATGCCTCCGGGCTCGAGCAGGTTATGGATACGCTCGAGATGAAGCTGCGGATCGGACAGGTGCTCGATCACCTCGAACATGGTGATGGCTCGAAAGCTGCCCGGCTGCAGATCGGCCTCGAGGAGCGGTTGAGTTACGATTTGGAAATCAAGACCGCGATCGGCCTTCAGGCGTTCGAGGAGGCCGACACCTGACGCGGACACCTCCAGACCGACAGACTGCCACCCTCGCGCTTCGCCGACAACCAGAAAGTGGCCAAGTCCGCAGCCGACATCGAGCAACCGCCCAGGACGAACCCGCCGCTCGAACTGGCCGAGTACTTCGTGATAGCGTTTTTCCGTGAGTGGATCGAATGCCGTCTGACGACCGGCGTAGTAGCCCTCGTAATGCTCCACCGACTCACCTGGTGTCCACGCCAGTCCGCGATACACGAGCCCACAAGCCTGGCAGCGGTAGAGTTCGATGGCGTCACTCAGGTCGAACGAACGGGGCCGCGTCTTGCCGCACGTCGGACAGTCCATCATGCGATCCGCTCGTAGATGTTCCAATACCGTGCCACCCCGAGGGGCAACGAGAAATGCGCCTCGGCCACCGAGCGGCATCGCACCGGCAATTCAGGATCCGCACGAAGCTCCGCGAGTCGGTCGAGGGTTGTCGCGAAGACCTCGTCGCTGAAACTCTCAGGCACGACGCCGACCTCGTTGCCCGCGATGATCTCCTCCGAATCCCCGACAGCCTCGTTCACGACGACGGGCAGGCCCGCGGCGAGGTACTCCGCCATCTTGGTCGGACAGGTACCCCGGCGCGCGATGCCCGGCTTGTAGAACGCGAGACCGACATCGCCTCGTGCGAGCCACTGTGGGACATCCTCGGGGGCAACGCTCGCCAGAGTCACGCGATCTGCAGGCAGCGACGATCGCTGCAGCGCCTCGCGCGCCTCGTCCTGATGTCTCGTTAGGAGGAGCAACGAGCTGTCAGGCCAGCGCTCGCGGGCCACCTCGACGAACCGGATCATCTCCTGCAGCAGGTACCACGTGCCGAGCGAGCCGCTGTAGACGAACACGCCCCCACCGTTCGAGGCGGCTGCGCGCGGCACTGCTGGAAAACGCGACAGGTCCGCGCACGTCGGGATGACGGTCACGCGCGGAGAACCGATACCTTTCCACTGCTCCACAATGCACCGCGCGCGCGCCGTGAGGGTGACGACCTCGTCGGCATCCCGCAGAAATCTGTGCTCGAGCCACTTCACCACCCGGTAGATCCGACCACCGGCCGGCCACAAACCGCCATCGACCCGCTCGTCGGCCCAGAAACCGCGCATGTCGAATATGAAGCGTGTCCCGATCGTGCGCTTCAGGCCCCAGGCGATGAGCGCGGGCACGTAGCTACGCGCGTGCACGGCCGCGATGCGCTCGCGCCGGGCGATCAGCATCGCGCGCGCAAGTCCGATCAGGATGTCGGCTGCCGTGGCGAGTGCTCTGGGACGCTTGTGATAGCACAGCCGGATCCACCCGATACCGCCCTGGCTCAGTTGGGCACTGAGCGCGTCGACGCGGACGCAATCGGCGAGATCGGCAGGCTTCTCGAACGACAACAAGGTGATCTGCGCTCCACGTTCCGCCAGCTCGCGCAAGTAGGGCAGGACCTGTGACTGACCGAGCGGCTCAAGCATGCCGTCGTGGGAGACATAGAGTACGGATAGACTCGCCCGTCCGTTTTCAGCCACTGCCGTCAGGCCGGTTGTCCCGCGCATACAGCCGAATCTCCGTTGGGGTGTAGTCGATCGCCGGGTTCCACCAGAATGAAGCCGGATAGTAGACGCCAGGGAACCTCGTCGATGGCACTTTGAAGTTGGCCGCGCGCTCGGCGTACACGAGTCGATAGCCGAGACGCTCGTCGAGCAGCAGGCGCATCGCGGTCGCGTGCGGGTGATCGGATG
>JASLOY010000086.1 GCA_030745255.1 Vicinamibacterales bacterium | reverse complement strand
GACGTCTCTGCCCGCCCCTCCCGAGAGCCGCTTGACCCACGATCATGTCAGGAGCCCCGAAAAAGCAGGTCCGCATCGGCTCGGCGAACCGAACCTATCAAAGACGGCGCCGCAATTCCCGTCCCGGCCGGCGCGCGGCCACCGACGAGCGGGAGGAGGCTCTCGCCGTCGATGCCCTCCGGCGCTCGGAGACCGACGGCCTCCAGGAGGGTGGGCAGCACGTCGATCGACTCCACCACGGCATCCACCTCAACGCCCTCGCGCTGTTCTGGGAGCTTGATCACGAGCGGGATGCGTGTCACCGGTGTGTGCAGCTTGTCGTGCATGACGCCGCCATGGTCGAGAAACTCCTCGCCGTGGTCGCTGACGAACGCGAGCAGCGTGTCCCCGGCGACTCCCCGTTGCTCGAGTCCTTCCATCAGCCGGGCGATCTCGGCGTCCATCCCCCTGATGGATCCGTCATACCAGTCGAGTTGGTGCGCGGCGTAGACATCGGGGTCGACGCCCGCCGCCTCCAGTTCTTCGCTGTTGGGGAATCGCTCGGGTCCGAACCGGTTGCCGTCACGGATCCGTCTGTCATCATCCAGCGAATCCGCTACTTGTTCGAGGCGGGCCTCGTGCTCCTCCTTCCCGGTCGGCGAGGCCCACATGAGGTCGTACGGCGGATACGGCTCGAACGGGTCGTGCGGGTCGAAGACATGGATGAAGGCGAAAAACGGCACGTCGTGGTGGTCGTCGAGCCAGGTCAGGAACCGGTCGACGTAGGTGCGCGACGTCTTGGCGCTGCTATGTCCCAGATTGCCGTTGTCGATCGAAGCCCGCTCGTGCATCACCTCCACACCCTGATGCACGTTGGTCATCTTGCCGGTGAACGACACCGACGAGGTGGCGAAGGTGGCGTAGCCGGCGCCCCGGAACGCTTCGGCCATCGTGGTGGCGCTCGACGACAATCGGTCGGCCGTACCGACAATCCCGTGTGACGCTGGGTAGACCGAGCTCAGCAGCGACGGCACCGCCACCTTGGTCCAGGTGGCCATCGAGATGGCGTCGGCGAACCGCACGCCCTCGGCCGCCAATTCGGTCAGGGTGGGTGCCGTCTTCCGGTTGTGACCCCAGGCGTCGAGGTGGTCGCGCCGGAGCGTGTCGCCCAGGAACACGATGACGCCCTGGGGGGTGCTCGATCCGCCATCGGCGAGCGCCAGGCGCGCGTCGGTGTTCGCGTCGACAGCTCGCGGAACCCGCGCGCCGCTGTTGCGCACCACCGGGGCACCCCAGAAGCCGGTCAGTCCGTCGTCGTCCCCGTCGAGCGCGAGCGCCAGCGTGACCTGCTGATCGGCGTACTCCGCAAGGTCGATCCGCTGCGTCTCCCATCGACGTGGCAGCGTCACGGTGCGTCGCCAGAGCTCGGTGTCGCCCGAACCTGTGTCGATCGCGACGGAGAACGTCACCGGATGGTCCTCGACCGTGCCGATCGCCAGATCCAGCCAGGGCCGCGACGGCAGCGCCAGGTCCAGCTCTACCCGCTCGGGGGCCCGGCTCACGATCGTCTCGCGATAGATCTCGTCGAGCCCCTGCCACCCCGGACCGGCCGCGATCGAACGGAGATGCTCCTTTCGCGTTATCAGCCGGACCGACTCGATCGCGAACTCGGCGTCGGCCGCGTCGGTCGGCTGCACGAGGATGTTCCGCAGTCCGCCGACCGAGAACGACCGCCCGGGGTTCTCCAGCCGGTAGGTGTGGACCTCGTCGCCCGGCTCCAGCTCGGTGGAGAGCGGCGGCTCAGGGGCGTTCCGGATCGTGCGCAGGATGCGTTCCTCGTTCAGCTGCCGGGCGCCGCTGAAGGTGACGGCGACCCTGGTGCCGGCCGACACCTGCATCGTGATCTCGACCGCCTGCAGCAGGTCGTCTTCGTCCACCACGAGGGCGTCGGGCCGCATTACGTGCAGCACCGGCAGCTCGCCGCTGGTGCCGACGAGCCGTCCGTCGACCACCTCAAACCCGTCTATGTCGTTCAGTGCCGCCCACCCAAATGTGGCCTGTCGGTCCTCTTGTTCGTCCTGGGTGCTCTCTCCGTCTTCGTTCCCGGCTTCCTCGTCTTCCTCTTCGGGCGGGTCGGGTAGCGGGATTGTCCCCTCGCCGTCGAACCGCCACTCGGTCGGCTCGACCGGATCGATGGCGACAGTGCCCTCGACCGTGGCAGCCTCAAAGAGGTCGACCAACCGAAGCGCGACCGGCTCGGGTGATCCACCACACGACGAGAGCAACAGAGCGGCCGCGGCGGCGAAGACGAAGTCGGAATTACGCATGGCGTGAGCCTTTCTGGTGTCTGCTATCAGGTCCGCGTGGCCGTGTCAGTGTGTTCGTCTCAGACGGGCCCGTAGCCTATGGCGCCGCGGACGGCTCCACGCCGTCGCCAGGTGGCAGCAGCACGGTGAAGCTGGTCCCGATCTCGAGCTCGCTCTCGACAGTGATGTGCCCCCCACTCTGCCGCACGATGCCGTAGACGGTGGCCAGTCCCAGACCGGTCCCCTTGTCATCTTTCGTCGTAAAGAACGGCTCGAAGATGTGATTCTGGGTCTCGGTGTCCATGCCGACGCCAGTGTCGCGCACGGTGAGGCGCGCATACGAACCTGGTGGTAGCCCCGAACCTGTCAGACTTGAGACGGGACTCAGCCTCACAGTCCCCGTTTCGATCGTGACCTGCCCACCGGACGGCATCGCATCCTGCGCGTTCACCACGAGGTTCAGAACGACCTGATCGAGTTGGCCGCGGTCGGCGCGCACAGCAGGCAGATCGTCGACAAGGTCGGTCACCAGCTCAATATCATCACGGCCGGTTCTGGACACCATGGCGAGCATATCTCTCACCACGGCATTCAGGTCCACTTCGTCGGCTCTGAGCACCTGTTTCCGACTGAAGGCCAGCAGTTGGCCGGTCAGTGCCGCGCCGCGGTCTCCAGTCTTGATGATTGACCGGGCGCTCTTCTCCACCGAGCTATTGCCGGGATGCTGCCTCAGCAGCCGATCGCAGTGACCCCGAATGATCGTCAGCAGATTGTTGAAGTCGTGGGCCACGCCGCTCGCCAGGCGGCCGATCGCTTCCATCTTCTGGGACTGGCGCAGTTGATCCTCGACCGAATGCAGCGAGACTTCGGCCTGCTCGCGCTCGATGACCTGCCGGCGTAACGCCAGGAAGGCGAAGCTGAGAATCAGCAGACTGATGACGCCAGCGAGTGTCATCATGGCCTGCGCTCGGTCGCGGACGGTGACCTCGTCGGATCGTTGCTGGTCCAGCCGCGCAACCTCGACCGAGCCTATTGCCGCGAGCTGATCGCGAATTTGCTGGACAATCTGTTCGCCGCCCGCCGGAATCGCGTCGAGGGCGCCTTGCACGTCGTTTTCCCGACGCATTCGCAGATACTCATCATTGAGGGCCAGCCGACGCTCGACCAGAGTCCTGAGCTCAGCAACGCGCTCCAGCTGCTCTGGCTTCTGGGCGAGATCCCGCTCCAGGTCATCGAGGCTCCTGTCCAGTACTTGACGATAACCATCGAGCGGTCTGACGAACACATCGAGACCGGTGAACAGGAAGCCCCGTGTGTTGCTGACGATCTCGGACAGCGTCAGGCCGATGTCATCGAGCTTGAGCAGCAAGGCGTGGCTGTCGTCGACCGCCGCCGACGACTCCACCATCCGGCGGGACGTGTTGCGGGCCGCCAACCCGGCCATCAGCAGCAGTGCGATAGCAGCCGCAAACGCTACCAGCGGCATGTAGCGCCTTGTCGCGGTCTCTTGCTGATTCACCGGCGAGGGCACGGTGCCTTCCTCATAAATCAGTAATGTCGCCACGCGTCGGCCTGACACCGCGACGACGGTGCCGTCCGCCGCGCGTTACCTCCGTATGACCGCATCAACCGCCACGTCACGCAGTCGTTCCTGGACGGTTCCCGGTATGCCCAGACGGGTGTCGGCGCCCAGTCGCTCCAGCAGCGCGGCAGTCTCCGGCCAGCTCTGGAACTGGAACGATTGCTTGGCGCCCTCGGCCATTCGGTAGGCCGTACGTCCCCGGAAGTCCCGGGCGTCGATGGCGGCACCCGCCGTCACCAGATACTCAATCACCTCGTTCAGTCCGCGGAACGTGGCGCCGTGCAGTGCGGTGAAATATGCCTCGTTGACGGCATTGACGTCGGCTCCCGCTTCGACGAGGAAGCGGACCGCGGCCTCGGCACTGGGTGACCTGACTCCTCGGGGCTCGCGCGGGGTATAGGTGGCTTTGCCGAGACCGGCGGCCGCCATCAACGGCGTCGTGCCGTCGTCGGTCGTGAGCGTGAGGGCGGCGCCGCCGTCGATCAGTGCTCGGAGCACATCTACGCTGCTGCTTTGGAAGCTCGGGATGACGCTGTAGATCAGGCTGGGTGCCCCATTCATCTCGAATGCCGCGACCCACAGCGGTGTTGCGCCTCGAAGATCACCGGTGCCGGGCGCGAACGGCTCGAAGGCGCCCTTCTTCGGGTATCCGATGTAGGACATCAGCATCGCCGAGCTGGTGATCCGAGCATTCGGGTCGGCGCCGCCCGCCAGGAGCGCCTCGACCAGGGGAAGCCGGTCGGCGGCGCGCATCCGCCCGCCTCCCACCCGTCCGTGGCGCCGGGTCCAATCTGCCAGCCACGTGCTCACGCCGCCGGAGGCGCCATGCAGCGCGGTCACGCCACCCATCCGGCCGTTCGGGTCGGCGCCCTGCTCGAGCAGGAAGTGGGCGAATCCAGCTCGGCCGGCAATGACCGCGAACGGCAGGACGTGCGTGCCGTCGGTGCTGGTGGCGTTGACGTCGACGCCGGCGGCGATCAGCGCCTCGGCCATCGCGATGTCGCCGTTGCGTGCGGCGAACATCAGCGGGGTGAAGCCGGGGGTCGTCGACATCGTGGGATCGGCGCCACGGTCGAGCAGCAGCTGCACGATGTCCCGGTGTGGCGCCGCGAGCGCCCACATCAGGGCGGTGCTGCCCGTTTCGGTCGTGGCGGCGTTCACGTCGGCGCCCTCGTCGATGAGTGCCCGCACGACATCCTGGTTTCCGGTGCGGGCGGCGGTCATCAGCGGCGTCAGGCCGCTCGTCTGGGCGGCATTGGCGTCGGCGCCAGCAGCGAGCAGCCGCTCGACCGTCGCGAGGCTGGCGTTCTCGGCGGCGCGCGCCAGCGGCGTCACGCCGTGATCATCGGCGGCGTTGACGTCAGCGCCCGCGTCTAGCAACAGCTCGACCGTGTCGAGCGCGTCCCAGTGAGCCGCCCACAGCAACGCGGTGGCCCCGTCGGCCCGCGGCGCGTTCACGTCGACGCCCTCGGCGACGAGCGCCTGCGCAGTCCGGGTGTCTTGGTCCGCGACGGCGGTCACCAACCGCAGGTCTTGACCGCTGGCGGTGGCCAGGGTGGCGGTGAATATGACCGGACATGTCAGGGTGACTATGGTGGTGCGCATGGTCAGTTCTCCCACTCCCAGAATCACGAGCCACTATATGCAGAGTGGTCCTGTTTCGTCCACACGGACACAATTCTGGAGCGAAGCTGTACTGGGTCACACCCACGATGCAGCAGACTGTCGCGACGCCGTTTCGTTCCCGCTGGATCTTCGACCTCGAGGTGCGCTTCGAACGCGGTGGTGCCGAGGCTCACATGTCAGCTGGGTCTCGTGCGCGCCGCGGAGGATTTTGTTGCCACTCTCCTCTAACATAGGGGTGAAGTGCGCCGCCTGGCAGTCTGCTGAGTCGTCGGCTCCCTCCCACGATGTGTCATGAGTGATCTCGCACAGGCTCGCCGGCTGATCGCCGGTGACGAAGCCGCGTTCGAGGAGTTCTTTTCCGGGTACTTCCCACGGCTGTACCGGTTCGCGTGTGCCCGCGTGGGTGGCAACGAAGACGTGGCCGAGGAGATCACGCAGACCACGCTGATCCGAGCCATCACGAAGCTGCACACCTATCGGGGAGAGGCGGCTCTGTTCACGTGGCTGTGCACGCTCTGCCGGCGGGAGATCGCCGGGTGGCGTAGCCGAACCGGACGGGTTCTCGAGGTGCCACTCGCCGAGGACCATCCTCCGACACGGGCGGCGCTCGAGGCCCTGGCCACGTTCGGCGGTGACCCCGAGGACGAGCTGCGTCGCCGAGAGCTGACTGAGCTCGTACGGGCGACGCTCGACCACCTGCCCGGGCGGTGGGGCGACGCGCTCGAGTGGCGATACATCGAGGGGCTGTCGGTCAGCGAAATCGCGGCGCGACTGTCTGTTAGCTACAAGGCGGCGGAATCGCTGCTGTCGCGCGCCCGTCGGGCCTTCCGCGACGGGTTCGCGCTGGTCGCCGACAGCGCCACAGCGGTGGCATCTCGGGAGAGTGGATGACCGATCGAGACCGCAGGGATCGCTCGTCAGCGGGCAAAGACGAGGCCGAGCTGGCGAGCCTGCTTCGCATCGCGGGCACCCGCCCCGGCGCGCCGGTGGAGCGGTCCGCGCGTGTTCGACACGCGGTACACCGCCACTGGCGAGCGGACGTCCGCGGCCGGACGGTTCGCCGACGTTGGATGGCTGCCGTCGCTCTCGCGGGGACCGCCGCCCTCGTCCTGATCGCCATTCCGCTCATGTTGCCAACGGGACAGGGGACGCCGGTCGCGGCGGCCGTCGTGGCGACCGTCGACCGCGTGGAGGGCCTGGTTGAGGCGCTCGCCGACCGAGCCGGCCCCGGCGACGCTCGTACACTCGTGTCAGACGCTCCTGTGCACGCCGACGAGTGGGTGACGACCGGGGCGACCGGTCGAGCGGCGTTGCGCGTGACCAACGGGGCCTCGGTCCGGCTGGATGTCGGGTCCCGCGCGCGCCTGTCGACCGCGATGGTCATCGAGCTGACCGAGGGAGCGCTCTACGTGGACACGGGGAGTGAGGTCACGGGGCTCGAGGTCAGAACGCCGTTGGGGACGGCGCGGGATGTCGGCACTCAGTTCGAAATCCGCATGCACGAGTCCGCGTTGCGCGTTCGAGTCCGGACCGGCGTTGTTGAGGTGTGGCGCGACGACCGGCCGATAACGGCGCACCCTGGGACCGAGCTGACCGTGACGGACCACGATGTCGTCAGTGGCACGGTCTCCTCATTCGGGCCGGAGTGGGGCTGGGTCGTCGGGATTGCGCCGGAGATCCAGATCGACGGGCGGCCTCTTGCTGCGTCTCTCGAGGCGATCTCCCGCGAGCACGGCTGGCGGGTGCGATACGCCGACGCCGCACTTGCAGTTGAGGCAGCGGCCATCGTGTTGCACGGTTCGGTGGCGGGGCTGGCGCCACTCGAGGTTGTCTCAGTGGCGGTGACGACGAGCGGGCTCGAGCATCGTCTCCAGGATGGAGAGATCGTTGTCTCGAGAGTGCGACCGGACGCCGCGCCGGAGGAAGAACCGTGACACTGCTTCGGGCGGCTCCGCCAAGCTCGAGGGCTGCCGGACTCCTCGTGCTGGTCGCTCTCGTGGCCGGGGGCGCGGGGCCCGCGTTCGCTCAGCACACGCCCACGGCGCGCGAGGGCCAGCCGCTCTCGGAAGCGCTTCATGCGCTCCAATCCAGTGGACTTCGCCTGGTCTTCAGCTCGAGAGTGGTCACGCCGGATATGCGCGTCCACGCCGAACCACGAGCGCCCACACTGCGTGCACGTCTCGATGAGCTGCTGGTGGCTCACGGCCTCGTGGGTGTGGATGGTCCCGGGGCCGTGATCCAGGTCGTCCGCGCGGCGCCCGACCCGGTCGATGCCCGACGCCCGGCTCGGCCCGTTCGGGCGCCCGGCACGATTCGGGGGCGGGTCCTCGACGCGGCGAGCGGCGCTCCCCTCGACCGGGTGCTCGTCTGGCTCGTCGGCGCTCGTCAGGCGACCCGCACCGACCCGATGGGGCGGTTCCACGTCGCCGACGTGCAGTCGGGTGTCCACACCCTTCTGGTCTCACGGCACGACTATCTTCTGGCGACCCGGCTGCTCGGAGTGGACGCCGGCGAGACGGTTGCGCCGACGGTCGAGCTGGCGCGTCGCAGCATCAGCCATCGCGAACGCGTGACCGTGGAGCCGACTTCATCCGGATGGGCAGTGCCCGGTGGTCGCGAGATCCGCCTGGACCGTCGCGAGCTGACGGAGATGGGCGCGGCGCTCACGGTCGATCCCCTGCGTACGGTCCATACGCTTCCCCGGGTCGCGGCAACCGACGACTTCAGGACCGACTTTTCGGTGCGCGGCAGCCCCTACCGTCATCTGGGTGTGGTCGTCGACGGGGTGGCGACACCGTGGCTGCGGCACATGGCCAGTGGTCGGGGCGATAGCGACTCGCTGGGGATGATCGGGGGCGATCTGCTCGAAGCGGCGACGCTCGAGACGGGTGCGTATCCGCAGCGTGACGGTGATGTCCTCGGCGCGCAGGTGACCCTTGCGATCCGGGAGGGTTCACGTGATTCCACCCGTGTCCGGAGCGCGCTCAGTGGAATCCACGCAGCAGTCATTGCCGAAGGACCCCTCGGTGCATCGGGTCGTGGCTCGTGGCTGGTCTCGGCACGCAGGAGCAACCTCGGCTGGCCCCGCCGGCCGGGTGGTGAGGACAGCGGGACCGTGTTCGGCTTCGCCGACGGGCTTGCGAAGCTCGTCTACGACGTGGGGCAGACCCACCAGGCCACCGTGACGGTGCTGGGCGGTCAATCGAGTATCGAGGGGCTCGAGGATGGACCGACCGGCGAGGACTGGGATGGTGCGAATCGTACCGCGGTCGTGAATGTGGCCTGGCGCTCAACGCTCGGAGCAGACACCGTCCTAAGTCAGCGCGCCTATCTGGTGGGGCACCGCTTCCTCAACTACGGGCCGGCCGGCCTGCTCGAAGATCGCGGTGCCCACGGACAGGTCGCTTACCGCGCCGATCTCCTGCGTAACGTGGCCGGAGGCGTGCTCGAAGCCGGCGCGCAGGTCGAGCGTCTGGACACCAGGCTGCCGTTGCCGCAGGCGGACCAGGCGCCCGCCGTGGGGCCCCGAGCCGCGAGCTCGGCCTGGCGAGGCTCCGGGTACGCCCATTTCACGTGGACCGGCATCCAGCGACTGACCCTTGCTCCGGGCATACGCTTGACGCGGTCGACTGGGGTGCCGCAACCCGTCGCGTCGCCCTGGATCCTGGCCGCGTGGTCGCTGGCACCCGGTTGGACGATGACGGCCGGCGCGCGCGTGGCGCATCAATTTCCATGGTTCGAGCTCCCGGCCGGGTTGGCTGTCGCGTCGCAACGCCCCGAGCGCGCCACGCATTTGGATCTCGGCGTCGAGCGGCACCTCAAGGGAGCGGTTCGGTGGCAGGCGACCGTCTTCTGGCGTGAAGAGCGCGACCTCCTGTTGGACCGGAGTCGGTACCCGCGGCTCGTAGGCCGCGGGCTGGTCGCTTCGTTCGACCCGGAGGGTCTGACGAACGCGCTCAGCGGCTCGGCGCGGGGTGTCGAGTTGCTGGTCGAGCACCGAGCGGCGACGGGGCTCTCGGGGTGGGTGGCATACTCGTTTGGCAAGACGAGCTACACCGACGCCCGAGACACAGCGACGTTTTGGGGCGATTTCGACCAGCGCCACGCGGTCACCCTGTCTGGCACCTACGCCATGACCGACAGCACCTCGCTAGCCGCCGATCTCAGGGGCGGCAGCAACTTCCCGATTCCGGGGTATTTCAGCGCCCGTGACGGCAGCCTGTTCGTATCTGACCGTCGCAACGACACGCGGCTGCCGGCGTATGTGCGACTCGACCTTCGTGTCAGCCGCACCATGACGGTCGCCGGGCGCCGCCTGAGCCTCTTCGCAGAAGTGCTCAACGTGCTGAACCGCACCAACCTCGGGGCAGCCGACGGCCTCGTTCGGCCACAATCCGGCGAGGCAGTCGGCTTCACCCGCGCGCTCTTGCCGCGATTGCCCTCGGCCGGCCTCCTCGTCGAGTTTTGACAACCCCTTGGTCACCGTCTTACGCGGCTAGCCCCGCGTAGCGGAGCGGCAAACAAAGCTATCTGGTGAAGCGGAGCCGCACTGCCAGGTCACGTGCCACTCGCGGGCTTGAGGCGGAGCATCGCTAGAAGCGCCAGGACACGCCGGCCGTGGCCGAGAGGTCATTCGCAATTCCACTGAGCTCCGCCGGGATCATCAACGCTCCCAGCGTCGCTGTGCTCACGCTCGAGGCGTCGTACACGTAGTCACGCAGGTCCGCGCGCACCAGCAAGCGAACCGTCAACGTGATGAGGATGCCGGCTCCAAACACGCCGGTGAACGTGGACTCGGTGCCTGCGCCGTTCACGTCGAGGCTCGATACCCCGCCGCCTGCCGAAACGAACGGCAACCATCTCCCACTCCGGCG
>JASLOY010000085.1 GCA_030745255.1 Vicinamibacterales bacterium | reverse complement strand
CGAAGCTGGCGTCATAGGAGGTCTGGTCGAACCGGTCAGGGTCGGGCAGGCGATCCTCGAATGCGCCGTCCGTTCCCCGGTAGGCGGCCCCGAACTGATAGTCGAAGCGCTGCTGTGCACCCCCCAGCAGCCGCAGGTCGCTTCGCACCGTGTTGAAGGTGCCGCTCTCGAACGATCCGTAGACACGGGGCGCCGCTGTCGGGCTGCCGCGCTTGGTGAAGATCTGGACGACCGACCCGATGGCGTCTGAACCATACAGTGCCGACTGCGCGCCGCGCACCACCTCGACGCGCTCGATCTCGCTGGCCGACACGCGGCTGAAATTGAACCCGCCGCCGCTGGTGTTGACCCGAACGCCGTCGATGATGACGTGGTTGTAATCGCCCTCGCCGCCTCGAGAGAACAACGACGAGCCGCTGCCTTCGCGGCCGGTCGTCTCGATATTGAGACCAGGTATCGTCGTCACGATGTCGGCGAGCGAGTGGCTGCCGAGTGCCTGAATGTCATCTGCCGTGAACACGGAGAGCGACTCGGTAACCGACGCGCGGCTCTCAGCGGTTCGCGACGCGGTGACGACGACCGTGTCGTTCACCGGGGCGAGGCCCAGCTGAAAATCCTGGGTCGCACCGGTACCAGCAGGAACGGTAGCCACCCCGGTCGCGAATCCGTCGAGCTGGACCTCGAGGCGATAGTTGCCCGTGGCGGGGAGCTCGAGCCGATATCGTCCGTCCGAACCGGTCGTCGTGGTCGATGTGACCCTGGCCCCCCTAAGGGCCTCGATCGTCGCTCCGGGCAACACCGCACCGGATGAGTCGGTGACGGTGCCGGTCACGGCGACCGCCTGCCGGGCCAGGGCCGGCGTGACGACCAGGACACCGAGTGCAAGTACGAGCAGTCCAACGGTCTGCTTCATGAACTGGTTCCTCCGGGGATACCTTCGGCTGTTGAGGGGGCCACGAAGCCGTGGCCGGCCGAGGCGGTGCGCTGTCTCAAATCCTTGGCAAGCGTATGTGATCGCATAAACGGTCTGCCCTGAAGAGTTCCTGAAGAGTTTCTGAAGTGCTGTGCCGTGAGCGGTGTCATTCAGAAGGCCTCCGGATGGAGCGCCCGCGCTATCGCGGCCGTGGCGTCACCAAGGCGTGGACCCGGTTGGACGAACTGGTTGCCGAGCAGCAGGCGAACCCGCCGGTTCCGTACGGCGGGCACCGACGACAGACGGTTCCAGACGGCGATCTCAGCCGCCTGGGTGTCCAGCGTCATCCGGTCGTCGTAGGTGAGCTCGATGATGGCCTCGGGTGCGGCCGTCAGAATCGCTTCCGAGGTTAACTGGACCGATTCGCGCGGTACGTCGGCGAAGACGTTGGCGCCACCGGCCGCCTCCAGCATGTCATGGAGGAACCCGATCCCCCCGCTGGCATAGATGTTACGAAGCGAACCAGGTTCGCGGCCGAAGACCAGCAGCACCCGTGGTCGTTCTCGGTCGCCGACCCGCGCCCGTACATCAGCCAGTTGCGTCTCGATCGCTGCGCTGACACGCGCCGCGTCGTCGGCCCGGCCGGTTCGCGTTCCCAATTGTCTGATGACCGAGAGCGTGTCGGCGACTCCGCCATGGGCGTACGAGAACACGGGAATGCCCGCGCGCGTCAGCTGCTCGATTTGGTCGCGCTGGCTGCCGTACAGAATCACGAGGTCTGGCCGTAGTCGGAAGATCTGCTCCATGTCTGGGTCGAGCAGCCCTCCGACGCGGGGGCGGCTCGCGACCTCAGGCGGGTGGGAGTCGAAGCTGCCCACGCCGACCACATCGGGCCCCGCGCCGATCGCGAAGAGCGCTTCGGTCAAGGCCGGCACTACCGAGACGATGCGCCGAGGGCCGCCCTGGGCGCCGACAAGCACCGACAGCAGGCCCACCAGACAGGTGATTGTCGCCACTCGGCGCCGGAGCATGTCAGTCATCGATGTCGTATCAAGAGCCAGAGAAAGAAGGGGCCACCCAGCATCGCGGTGATCACGCCGACCGGCAGCTCCATGGGTGACAGCACGGTGCGCGCCGCGACGTCGCACGCGACAAGAAACGCGGCGCCCAGAAACGCGGAGGCCGGCAGCACCAGCCGATGATCGGCGCCGACCAACAGGCGCACGAGATGCGGAATGATGATGCCGATGAAGCCGATCGGCCCACCTAGGGCGACCGCCGCTCCAGTGACCAGTGACGCGCTCAGAAACGCCAGCCGCTGGGTGCGCAGCACGTCGATACCGCGGGTCGCCGCGCCCTCGGCGCCCAATGTCAGCAGGTTCAACGCGCGTGGCAGCCGGGCGAAGACGACGAACGCGATGCCCATCAACGGCAGCGCCGACAGGATCGGACCGTAGCTGCTGACGTCGAGATTCCCCATGACCCAGCGCACCGCCTGGAAGCTCCGCGTGAAGTCGGCCAGATACTGGACGAACAGGATGATCGCGGAGAACAGGGAGTTCAGCGTCACGCCGGCGAGTAACAGCACGTTGGTCGACAGACCCTGTCGCCGCAGAGTGGCCAGGGCGTAGACGACCGCCACCGCTGCCAGCGCGCCGGCGAAGCTCGCTATCGGCACGGCCGGTACTCCGACGACGGTCAGCGGCAAGCCGAGCGTGATCACCAGCATCGCTCCCAGGGACGCGCCAGCCGACACCCCGAGCGTGAACGGGGTGGCGAGCGGGTTCCTGAGCAACGCCTGAAGCACGACCCCGGCGGCGGCGAGCGACGCGCCGACCAGCGCCCCGGCGAGTGCTCTGGGCAACCGGGCGATGAAGAAGATCTGCGCGTCGACGTTCTCTGCGAACGGGATCGAGCTATCGAAGACCTGGCGCAGGCTGATGGTGGTCGGACCGATCAGTGGCGCGGTCACGCAAGCCAGCACCGTCAGCGCCGCGAACCCGATCTGGACCAGCCAGATCCGTCGCCGGAGATCACCGGCGGTGACCGGGGCGACGGCGGGGATTGTCGAGACGCTCATGATACGCGGCTACCGTCTGGCGAGCGGCACAACCGTCAGCTGCCGACTTACCGCATGGCGGTGGACATCGGCGTCGACGTCGTACACCGCGGCAATCGTGTCCGGGGTGAGCACCGCGTCGGTCGGGCCCGCCGCGAGGATCCGTCTGTCTCGCAGCAGCACGAGGTCGCGGCAGAGCCCCGCGGCAAAATTCAGATCATGGGTGCACACGATCACCGTCATCCCGTGGTCGCGGTTCAGTCGGCCCAGCAACGCGGCCGTCTCGAGCTGGAACGCGAGGTCGAGCGACGACGTCGGTTCATCGAGCAGCAGCACCCGTGAAGCCCCCGGATCGTCGTCCGTCGTCGTTCGGGACTCGAATTGCGCCAACGCGCTCGCCAGGATGACTCGCTGCTTTTCACCGCCGCTGAGAGTCCGGAAGCTGCGCTGTTCGAGGTCCGCCGTGCCGGTCGCGGCAAGCATGCGCCGGGCAATGTCGAGATCCGCGGGACCCTCGAGCTCGAATGCGTGCAGATGTGGATACCGTCCCATCAGGACGATCTCGAGCACCGAGTAGTCGAAGGCGAGCTCGGTTTCCTGCGGCACCACGGCCAGGCGACGCGCTATGGTCACGCGGTCGAGCCCAGCGGTATCCCGCCCGTCGAGGGTGACCCGGCCGGCGCCCGGCGTCAGCAGCCCTGCCAGCAGCTTGAGCAGCGTCGTCTTGCCCGACCCGTTTGGCCCCAGTACGCCGACCAACCCACCAGCCGGCACGGTCACGTCGACATCGTGCAGCACGGCGTGGGAGCCGTAGCTGAACGAGACCGCGTCAGCGCGCAGCAGCGGCGAGGCCTCGTCGATAACGCCCGAGACGGAACCCGAGGCGTGCGCGGGGATCACACGGACCGGAGATGGATCGTTGTATGAGAGTGGGGACCAAAGGCGTTCCTTTCCGGCGTAACCACGCGCCGTGCCTGTTCAGTCACGAACGGGCGAAAGGACGAGCCCGATGGCCAGGTTTCCTGACTTGCGGATCACCGCGGAACGGCATCGTCTTCCCGCATTCGGTCGAATGCAGTGACGGGCCTCCTCGCCGGTGTCGGCCTCTCAAGCCGATAGACGAGGGCGCCTGAGCGCCGTTCCACTCCCCACTTACAGTGGCGGGACCGTGTGGGCTTTACACCCACTTCCCTTGGCCGCCGGGAAGCGTCGGGTTGCAGCCTCGGAGTATAGCATGGCCGGTCGCCTGCACGTTGACGACCTCCAGAATCCTCGAAAGCCGGGGGCGGAGGCGAAGGGCGGTTGCCTGGGGCAGCGGCTCCGTCGTACGATGTCCGTTCTGCGGCGCTCTGCGAGGCAGAGACCTCTGGAACCATGCGGTCACGGCTCGAAACCACCGGATTGCGCGACATCGCCGACAAGCTCGACGCCGGAATCCGGCTCGACCTCGACGACGGCACGCGGCTGTTCGCCTGTCCGGACCTGCTCGCCGTCGGCTGGCTGGCCAACCGCGAGCGAGAGAAGCGACACGCCGGTCAGACTTTTTTCAATCACAACATCCGAATCGAGGCGACCAACGTGTGCGTGGCGAGCTGTCTGTTCTGCTCGTTCGCGCGGTTGCAGCCCGGAGACGACGGCGCCTACACCCTGAGCCTCGAAAAGGTGTGGGACAAGCTGCGCGCGCGGCAGCGCCAGTCGATCACCGAAGTGCACGTGGTCAACGGGCTCCACCCCGACCTGCCGTTCGACTACTACCTCGAGTTGTTGCGGGGCCTGAAGCGGATTCGTCCCGATGTGCATCTCAAGTGCTTCACGGCAGTCGAGATCGCCTTCTTTGCCGATCTCTATGGCCGTACCGATGAGCAGGTGCTCACCGAGCTGATGGCGGCCGGACTCGACTCGTTGCCGGGGGGCGGCGCCGAGGTGTTCGCCGAACGGGTGCGCCGCAAGCTGTGTCACGACAAGTGCGGCACCGAGCGGTATCTGGACATCCATCGGACGGCGCACCGACTTGGCATGCGGTCGAACGTCACGATGCTCTACGGGCACATCGAGACCGCCGAGGAGCGGGTCGATCACATGCTGCGGGCCCGGGCGCTGCAGGACGAGACCGGCGGGTTCCAGGCGTTCATTCCGCTGGCATTCCACCCCGACAATAATCAGATGCGGAAGCTGCCGGCACCGACCGCGGCCGACACCCTCCGCGTGCACGCGGTTGCTCGGCTGATGCTCGACAATGTGCCGCACATCAAGGCGTTCTGGGTCGCCACCGGGGTCGAGACGGCCCAGACGGCGTTGTGGTTCGGGGTGGACGATCTCGATGGCACGGTGCAGGAGGAGCAGATCTACCATATGGCCGGCGCGCGGACCCCGGTGGCGCTGACGACCGAGGACATCTGCCGTCTGATCCGGGTTGCGGGCCGCGACCCCGTGGAGCGCGACACACTCTACAACGTCGTTTCGATGTCGGCATGAGCTGGCGCTCGACCGGGTGTCATCCTATCCGGTAGAATTCAGCCGCCGCGTGTCCCTGCCGACTGGACACGGATCATCCCACAGCTTTCGAGTCCCTCAACCCTATTCGAGAAGGAGAGTTTCCCATGGCACACGAACTTCCCGCGTTGCCTTACGACTTTGACGCCCTGGCCCCGCACATTGATGAGCAGACAATGCGCATCCACCACGGCAAGCACCACGCGGCCTACGTGGCCAAGCTGAACGGCGCGCTCGAGTCGCATGCTGACCTGCAGAACAAGAGCATCGAGGAGCTCATTGGTGACCTCGATGCACTGCCGGAAGGGATTCGCACCGCCGTCCGCAACAACGGCGGTGGCCACGCGAACCACACCCTGTTCTGGCAGGTCATGGCGCCGGGTGCCGGCGGCGCGCCGACCGGTCAGATCGCTGACGCGATCAACGGCGCCTTCGGGAGCTTCGACAGCTTCAAGGAGCAGTTCGCGGCCGCGGCGGTTGGGCGTTTCGGCAGCGGCTGGGCATGGCTTGTCGCCGACGGCGGGTCCGTCTCGATCGAGTCGTCGCCCAACCAGGATTGTCCGGCAATGAGCGGCAAGACCGCGGTGCTCGGGCTCGATGTCTGGGAGCACGCCTACTACCTGAACTACCAGAACCGTCGACCCGATTACATCGCCGCCTGGTGGAACGTCGTGAACTGGGCGGATGTGAACCGCCGTCTCGGTTGATCCGTTGGTGGTGGGATGGCTCGATGGATGGAGGCCGGGTTGCGCCGTCCGCACCCGGCCTCTCCTTCTCCCGCCTCCTGACTCTTGTGTCCTGACTCCTGATGCGCGCACACAGCGCGCGACCCCATGACCCTGTCCTTCGTACTCTTCCTGTTTCTTGCCCATCTCGGCATCGGCATCGTCTTCACGCTGCTGCTGGTCAACCGCGAAGCCGGCGTGAAGTTCTTTCGGTTCAATGCCGGCCTGGCCGGTACGTTGCTCCTCGTGGCGCTCGCGTTCCGGCCCGACGAAGTCATCCTTTCGTCTGACGCGCAGGGTCTGGCGTTTCTCGCCGTCATCGTGGTCGCCGCTGCCAGCCTGCTCTACTGGGCCACCATCGGCCGAGTCGCATACGCGCTGCGGACAATCTTGCTGTCGACGGCCGTCGCCGCCGGCGGCATCGCGCTCGTAGCCCAGGCCCTGGCCATCTCAGCCGGTGCCTCGACCCTGGCGGCCGCGCTGACGGTCGCGAGCTTCGCAACCTCGAGCGCGCTGCTTGGCGGCAGCTGCACCGCGATGAGCCTGGGGCACTGGTATCTCGTGCTGCCCAAGATGCCGGTTGCCCACCTGAAATTGGTGGTGAAGTTCCATATCGGGTCGACCGCGGCGCGCATTTTGGTGGTGTCGGCCGCCGTGTGGTGGGCGATCGTCGTCGCGGAGCTGCCGGAGCCAGGTTTCGACCGCTACATCTTCTCGATCGATGGGGTGTTCTTCTGGCAGCGGATCCTGTTTGGTCTGTTGGGGCCGGCCGTCCTGGCCTATATGACGTGGGAAACCGCCAAGATTCAGGCCACCCAGTCGGCCACCGGCATTCTCTACGTCGACTTCTTCACGGTCATGGTCGGCGAGGTGCTGGCGAAATATCTGCTGCTGGCCACGACGGTGCCAGTGTAGCCACCAGAGGTCAGAAATCAGAAGTGAGAAGTCAGAAGAAAGACTCAGCAGCAGGAGACATCTGAGGGCTTCGCCGGCTTCAGATTCAAGCCGCGACACATTCCATGGAAGTTACCGTCCGTTGTCATCAGTGTGGGAGCGCGCTGCCGGTCACACCGGCCGAGGAGTCGGAACAGATCGACTGCGGCAGTTGTCGGCAGGCGTTCATGCTGACTTTCTCTGAGGCTGTCCGAGCCGACCGTCAGGTCGACCGCTGCCCGGTGTGCGAGGGCGGCGATTTCTACAGGCGGAAGGACTTCGACCCGAAGCTCGGGGTGACCGTCGTCGTCATTGGCGCGCTCATCAGCGCCGGCTTCTACTACTTCGGTCTGGACCTGATCGCCTACGGCGTTCTCGCAGCCGCCACGCTAGTGGACCTCTTCATTTACGGTCGTCTCAGCGACCTGACCGTGTGCTACCGCTGTCACGCGGAGTTCCGCGGCGGCTACCAGCAGACGGCCGGCGCCTTCGACCTCCACACCGCCGACCTGCTCGAACCCGAGTACGAGCGCAAGGTCGGCAAACGTTAGTGCACGAGCGCTCCGTCTTTGCCACCTGATGGAGCGGATTTGTTCCCATCGCGTCGCCTCCCGATTGGGGATTTTCCCCGCCGTCACGGGCGGTTGTGCGTCGTCGCCACCGGGGGCGCCCGGCTGGGCGCACCGGCGGTCTCGAGGCGACCGCTCGGCGCGGAACGGAGCATGCATTGTCTAAGTCGGAGGACCGCATGTTCAAGCACATCCTGCTTCCAACCGACCTGAGCGAACGGGCCGAACGCGCCGTCGATGTTGCCATCGACCTGGCGAAACAGGCCGGCGGTACCGTAACGCTGCTCCACGTCATCCAGACGATTCAGGGGGTCGAGTTCGACGAGATGCAGTCGTTCTACGCCGAGCTGGAGACTCGTGTGCGTAAGCGGCTTGCTGCGCTGGCTGCCCGGCACACCGATGCCCATGTAGAAGTGCGGATGGAAGTGGCTTACGGCGCGCCGGCCACTGAGGTGTTGCGGCTCAGTGAGGAACGGGGAATCGACTTGGTGGTGCTGGCGTCGCACGCGGTCAATCGAGACGATCCCGCGGCGGGCTGGGGAACGCTCAGCTACAAGGTCGGTCTGCTGGTGGCCTGCCCGGTGCTGCTGGTCAAGTGAGGCGGGCGACGGGGATGCCCACGTAGACGGCGCCGCCGTCCAGTCGACTATGCTTCGGCACCAGGCTGAGCGCGCCGATCTGGCAATTGGGGCCCGCCTCGACGTCGATGTTGACCACCGTGCCAAGACCAATCGTCACGCGATCGCCTAGCCGCACCGGGGCGGTCTTGACCAGGCCGCCCTCGACCGTGTGACCGGAGACGTGCACGTCGGAGCCAATCACGACATCGTCGCCGAAAGTGAGCTGGCTGTGGTCGCTGACCGCCAGGCTGTTGACATAGACCCGGCGCCCGAGCCGCGCACCGTTGAGTCGCAGATACGCGGTCCACAGCGGCGAGCCACGAAACAGCGTGCCGGCGAAGAACCGTACGATGTGGATGGCAACCATGTAGCGGACCCAGTCGAGCAACGGCCAGCCAAGATCGGCAATCCGCATGTCGGCGCGCGGTGGCGTGCGCCAGCCGGTGAGTTTCGTCGCCAGGGGTGACAGACCCATCAGGAAGACGGCGAACAGCACATATGACGGTGCAACCATGAGGCTGTAGACCAGAAGCCGCGTGGCCGGATCGGGGCCCTGCCACCCGATGAGGCGGGACCAGAGCAGCATGACCGGGAGCACCGCCAGTCCGCAGACCGCGCCCTGGACGATGCAGATGGTGACGGCGGTCCAGGCGACCCGCCAGACAACGGTCAACCGATTGGTGCGGCCCGTAGAGGAGTCTGGTGTCATGTCCGAGCAGGGGCGGTCTGATGATCCGGCGTCGCGAGTCCAGCGTCAGGATCGGTGGCGATGAGTTTGGAGTCAAGAGGCGATTACGACGACCGCCTGCAAATTCGTGGCGACGGAACACCGCTGGTGTTGGTACCGGGACTCGACGGCGCCGGGCAGCTGTTTCATCGTCAGGCCGGGTTGTTGGCCCGTTCGCATCGCGTGGCGACCTACGCGCTCAGGGACACGGCGCCGACCATGGAGTTGCTCGTCGAGGATCTGTTGAAGGTGGTCGACACCGCGGCGGGAACGTCCGAGCGCGCCATCGTCATCGGGGAGTCGTTCGGCGGCGCGTTGTCGCTGACCTTCGCTCTCGCCCACCCGGATCGCGTGCGGGCGCTCGTCATCATCAACTCGTTCCCCTACTTCACACCGCAATTCCGGCTGCGACTGGCGATTCATGGCCTGCGGATGGTGCCGTGGGGTGCGATGCCGCTGGCGAGACGGCTGACGGCGTTTCGCCTCCACTCGAAGCATACCCACCGGCGCGACGTCAGGAAGTTCATCACGGCGACGCGCGCGGCTACCAAGGATGGGTATCTCGGCCGGCTCCGGCTGCTCAGGGGTTACGACGTCCGCCACCGTCTAGGCGAGGTGTTGTCGCCGGCCCTCTTCGTGGCCGCCGAGCTCGACCATCTGGTGCCGTCGCTCGAGCAGGCACGCTACATGGCGGCTCGGGTGCCCGGGTCGACGCTCAAAGTCCTGGAAGGACACGGCCACATCTGTTTGATCGCGCCAGACCTGGACCTGTCCGACATCCTGCATCAGTGGCGAGACGGACGGTGGTAGGGGACGGCGCCCGCAGCCGGAACGTCGCGCACGTGCGCGCCCGCGAGGGAGTGGCGCGGGGCGTAGGGGTCCCCGCAAGCGACCGAGCCGGGGTGTGGGGCGGAGCCCCACCTAAGACTAGAACAGTTTCACCTCGACCGTCTCTCCCTCCTCGACGAGCTCGGTCTGCGCCGGAATCTCGATGTAACCGTCGGCCTGCGACATGCTCGTGATGTCGCCCGATGCCTTGAAAGCGGGCACGGCGAGCCCGTCGACGACGCGGACCGTGTAGAACTGGTGTCGATTCGTGGTGGAGACGAACTTCTGCGAGGCGGGCACCGACACGGTGCGGAACCGATAGACCGGCAGGCGGGCCAGTCGTCGCAGCACCGGCACTAGCAGGATGTAGGCGTTCGACAGACAGGAGGTGGGGTAGCCCGGCATCCCGAGCACCGGGATCGAGCCGATCGTGCCGAACGCGGTCGGCCTGCCCGGTTTGACCGCGATGCCGTGAAACAGGATCTTCCCATTGCGCTGCATCACGTCGAGCGTCAGGTCACGCTCGCCCACCGAGCTGCCGCCGGAAAAGACCAGGATGTCGTGCTCGAGAC
>JASLOY010000084.1 GCA_030745255.1 Vicinamibacterales bacterium | reverse complement strand
AGCCGTACTGACGCGCCATGTAGGCCGCGCCGAAGGTACCGAAAACCGGACCACTTTCGATCGTATCCACCGCCTTGGTCTTGCCAATGCGTGCAACGCCACCTGATGTATGACCAACAAGCAACGCCCCGCTCCAGCCATGCTCGTCATCTCCGATCAATCGTCGGTCAGGGTCGCTCGACAGCGTCGTCTTCCCGGTGCCGGACAGACCGAAGAACACGGCGGTGTCGCCTCCGGGTCCGATGTTTGCCGAACAATGCATCGGCATCACGTTGCGTAGCGGCAACAAGTAGTTCATCACGCTGAAGACCGACTTCTTGATCTCCCCCGCATAGCTGGTCCCGCCAATCAAGACCAATCGCTTGGAGAAATCCAGCAGGATGAACGCCTCCGAGTCGGTTCCGTGCACATCGGGATCAGCCTCACACGATGCGACATTGATGACCGTCAACTCGGGTCGATGATCGTTCAGCTTCGTCCGGTCGGTCTCAGTGATGAACATGTGACGCGCGAACAGGCTGTGCCATGCGCACTCGGTGACCACGCGAATCGGGAGCCGGTAGGCCGGGTCTGCGCCAGCGTAGCAGTCCTGAACGAACAAATCCTTGCCCCGCAAGTGCTCAACCACGACCCGGTGTACCGCCTCGAACCGGTCAGAGGTGATAGGACGATTGACATCTCCCCAGTTGATGTTCGCCGAGCTTGAGGCTTCATCGACCAGATACCGGTCGCGTGGCGACCGCCCAGTGCGAGACCCGGTTCGACAGACAATCGGCCCATCGACAGCGACGGTCCCCTCGCGGCGGGCGACCGCCTCCTCAAAAAGCGCAGCAGTCGACAGGTTCCAATGAACCGACCCCGCGTTGGCGATACCAAGTGCCTCTAGCCGATCGTCTACAGTCAAGTCTCATCCACCTCACCCGCCCGGTCTTCCCGGCCGCACATCCGCCCACACGGTGTGACGGGATCGTACGATCCGGCCCCGACGGCGTCAAATCGACCCGCCGGCCTCATGGACCCGACGACCGCACCGACCGATAGATACCGCGTGAGGAAGAACCGAACGTCCACGTGCTCCGAGACACGAACGAGCCGTTCAGCCAGAATGTTGCTCGCCCTGGCGCTGGCTGCCGGCACGGCTCGCTGCGCCACCGCTCCGCTCCCGACGCCGCAAGCCCCGTCTCCGCAGGCGTCGGCCGACGTGACGTTGCGGGTCGAGGTGGCCGTCGGTGGCAAGCAACGGATCCTGACGCTTCCGCTCGAGGAATACGTCAGCGGTTCGGTCCCGGCCGAAATGCCGCTCAACGAGCCGGACACCGCAGTTGCCGAACGGCTGGCGCGGCTGCAGGCGATCCTCGCGAGGACCTATGCGCTGGCCAACCGAGGCCGTCACGCACATGAAGGGTTCGACTTGTGCTCAACCACACACTGCCAGGTCTACACACCGCCCGAGCGTCAGCCGGCTGAGGTGGCGCGACTCGTTTCCGCCGCCGTCGAGCAGACCGGCGGGCAGATCATCACCGATGGCCACGGACCGATTCAGGCCCTGTTTCATGCCGATTGCGGTGGTCACACCAGCTCGGCCACCGACGTCTGGGGCGGACCCGCCCCCGGGTATCTCGCCGGTGTTCGGGATAGCTTCTGTGTGACGGCCCCGACCACCGACTGGCACTTGACCCTCAACCGAGACCATTTGCGTCGGATCCTCAATACCAGCTCGGACACGGCCATCGGGCAACGACTCGATCAGATCGCCGTCGTCATCCGTGACCGCTCGGGCCGGGCAGCCAGCATCACCGTGGTCGGCGAAGAGAGACGGGTGCTTCAGGGAGAGCGCCTGCGGGCCGTGATTAGCGAACAGCTTGGTCCACGGGCCTTTCGCAGCACACGCTTCAGGGTGGAACAGCAGGCCGACCGAATCCTGTTCTCGGGCCAGGGATTCGGGCATGGAGTCGGACTGTGTCAGACCGGCGCAATCGTCCAAGCGCGACAGGGCGAGCCGGTGCGTGCCATCCTCGCCCACTACTATCCCGGAACCTGGCTCGAGCCACTCCCGGACGCAACCACTCGGCTGTCGGCAGCGAACAGCCGACTCCGTCGCGCCATCACCCGTCGTTAAGGTCCGTAAGGATACAATGGTGGCATCTCTGGGCTTCGAGGCGCCCGGCCGGCGGCGCCGAGCCCGTTACGCACCGCCGTCGAGCCCTTGAAGAACCCGGACAGGAAGAGCACGTTGGTCTCCGGAAGCCCACTCCCGATCTGCTCGCCAAGCTCAAATCCGTTCATCCGCGGCATGACGATGTCGGTCGACAGGAGGTCGATCACGCCCCTCTGCCGTTTCGCCACGGTCAACGCCTCGTAGCCATTTCTGACGACCAGCAACTCCTGTCCTGCCCCCTCCAGCATGCGCCGGATCGGCAAGCGAATGGCCGGTTCGTCCTCGACCAGGAGAATTGTCGGAGATGGTGGGTGCGGCCGGGTTCCGTCGGTCACGCGTATATTTCACTCCGCGGGACCACCCGACGACAATCGGAACGACCCAATGAGCCCCCGGCGGTATTATGTATTATAATGATGGGAGATCACGACGGTAAATGAATCAGGCTGTGACACGTATGACACAGAGAGGGCATGCGGCGGCGCCTGTGAGTGGCCATCGAGCTGGGGTGGAAACCGAGCTCGCCGCCGAGGTCAAGCGTCTCCTGGCCGCGGGCCAACGTGAACAGGCAGCCGAGCGGTTCGGCGGAATCATCGATCGGCAGCAGCGCCGGGCGTCACGGATCGCCTACCACTACCTGCGTGATCCGGCGGAAGTGGATGAGGTCGTCCAGGATGCGTTTCTCAGAGCTTTCGTGCATCTGCCGTCTTTCCGTGAGGATCTGTTTTTCGAGCTGTGGTTTACACGCATTCTCGTCAACGCCTGTCTCGACCGCCTGAAGGCGAGGGCCCGGCGTGCGCGCTGGCTGGTCCCGTCCGACGCTCGGGAGGGCCTGCTCGCCGAAGGGCCACCAAGTGGGGACCCGTCGCCAGAGGCGACGCTTTTGACCAAGGAACGCCGGCGGCGTCTCGAGGCTGCAATCGACCGGCTGCCAGCCCGGCAGCGTACGGCAGTCATTCTGAGCCACCTCGAAGGCCGTTCGGCGCGGGAAGTCAGTGTCATCATGGGCCTGAACGAGTCGACGGTCCGGGTACATCTGTTTCGGGCAGTGCGAAAGTTGCGGGGCCTGCTCGACCGAGACACCGGGACGATGCCGAAACGGATCGCATCCGGACGCACGTCGCGGGGCGTGACCCGTGCACCTGATAACTTGGTGAAATAAGTCATGCATGGGCCAGTCTGGCATCTGAAACGGACATGGTGGCGAATCCCCAGGCCCCACCTCTCAGAAGACCGCCTGCTGACGCTGGCGCTGGGCCTCACCGACGAGTCTGCGCGAACGACCACCGCGGCATTCAACCATCTCCAGAACTGCGAACAGTGTGATGGACGATTGAGCGCTCTGACGACGCTACTCGAGGCGATGCCAGAGGAAGCCGCCGCTGAATTCGACGAAATCATCACACCGCAACGACTCCACATCCAGCGTGTGCGGATCAAGCATCGACTCGCGCACCTCATGGGAACAATCGAGCCGGCTCGGGTCCTCGCGTTCCCCTTCTCCGGTCGACCGCTCAGACCTCTCTCCGTCCGGCCGGGTCGCTGGCTCGCTGGCGCGGCGGCCGCCGGCTTGCTGCTCGGCATCACCGCCGGTCAGCTCATCCACTATCACCCGGTCGCGACCCAAGCCGCCACGGTCGAGGACCCGCCGGACACTGCCTCCCGGTCCGCGATTGATCTCGGCAGACGGGCCGGCACCCTCGACATGACCGGCACCGTCGAACTGCCCCCCCCTGACGGCGCCACTATGGCGCAAGCGTCTGGACCGACTCCAACGACACCACCGACACTGACGTTGGACGAATTCGAACGCGTCGTTGGGGAAGAGGAGTTCCTTGGAAGCCTCGACTTTGCGTTGACGAGCTTCCAGGTGTCAGAGCTCGAATCGATCGATGCGTTGACGCCGCGGGTCCGCGAGCTCACCATCAACATCCGGTGACAACCGCTCCGACCGCAGACGGCGCCATTCAAACCCCACCGGCAACGGTGTTTCGCAAGGGGCTGGCCTTGAAGCACGAGGTGGCCGGACAGTTGGCCTCCGATTACCACAGCGGCCTCATCGACAGAATCAGAGACACCGATTACCAACGGCAGGTGGGACGATTGCGCCTCCGACTCGCTCGCGAGTTCGGATTCTGTTACGGAGTCGATCGGGCGGTGGATTATGCTTACCAGACGCGGCGACGGTTTCCGAATCGCTCGATCTACCTGACCGGTGAGATCATCCATAACCCACAGGTCAACGACCGACTGCGTGTCGCCGGCATCCAATTTCTGAGTGATCCGGATTGTGACTCGGGCGCCTTGGGCCCGGATGACGTGGTGATCCTGCCGGCGTTCGGCGTCACCATAAACATGCTGACTCAATTCCAGCGCCAGGGCTGCACCCTTGTGGACACGACCTGTGGGTCGGTGCTCAACGTCTGGAAAAATGTGCTCCAGTACGCGCGTGATGGCTTCACGGCCATCATCCATGGCAAGGTCCGACATGAGGAAACGCGGGCCACCGCCTCACAGGTTCTGCAGTACCCGGGCGGGCGCTCCCTGGTCGTGCTCGACCGTGCCGAGGCGCAGAGCGTCTGCGACTTCATCCGCCACGGCCGCGACGACGATCAATTCTCAGCCCGATTCGGCAGCGCGATGTCACCGGGTTTCGCCCCGCATCGCGACCTGCAGCGTGTCGGTCTTGCCAACCAGACTACGATGCTGATGTCCGAATCGCTGGCGATTGGAGACATGCTCCGTCTGGCCATGCTCGACCGTTACGGACAAGACGATCTGGACGAGCACTATCGCGCATTCGACACAATCTGTAGCGCCACCCAGGACCGGCAAGACGCGGTCGCGGTGTTGCTCGACCGTCAAGACCTGGATCTGATGATCGTCATCGGCGGCTACAACAGCAGCAACACGCGGAACCTGGCGCGTCTGGCTGGCCAGCGGCTTCCCACCTATCACATCGCCGACGCTGCCTGCCTCGTGTCCAACCACGAGCTCAGGCACCGACCGGTGGACCTGGGACAGCCAGCCCTGCCTGGCACAGAGATATCGGAAGCGCGCGCAACGGACTGGCTGCCAACCGACGGGGTGGTTACGATTGGTTTGACCGCAGGCGCGTCGACGCCGGATTCGGTTGTAGGCCAGGTGGTCGAGCGACTCGAGTCGTTCACCGTAGAGACCGACTGACTTGACGAAGTGGGAGCCTGCGGCCCTGGGCGAAACAAGCCCCCGGGCGGGTAAACGTTTCTCAATTGTTCGAAGTATTGCGAGAGTATGGCACCGAGTTCCCGTGTTACAGGAGGGACGCCGATGCGTTTGCGGGCCATTGCACTCTTGAGCCTCGTCCTCGTCGTCGTTGGGGTCATGGCTACTGCGGCCGTGGAAGCAGGCGAACAGGGACGCCGACCGCACCGGTGGTGGCAGTCGGACGAAGTGACAGCGCTACTCGGGCTGACCAGTGAACAGTCGGTCATGCTCGACAAGATCTATCGCAGGGCCCTGCCAAAACTGCGTGAATCCATGCGCCGGCTGAACGCCGAGGAGCGAACGCTGTCCCGGCTCGTCGCTGACATGGAGGTCGAAGAGATCGACGTCACCCGTCAGATCGATCGGGTGGAGGCGGCGCGCAGCGAGGCCAGCAAGACCCGAATCCTGATGGTGTTCCGTATGCACCGAATCTTGACCGACACACAGCGTGACGCCCTCGACGAGTGGATGAAGCCGGATCCGGATGAGAACGGGTCGGACCGATCCCAGAGAAGGCGCCGCTGACAGGGGACTATCCATACCGTCCCGGTGGCGGCCGGTTGAGAGCGTAGCTCGCCGGCGGGGAAGATCAGGGCACGGGGCTCAGTCTAAGTTCATATCGGATGCGGCCGAGACGTCTCGGTGGCGAGCATTGCGCTGGCACCTGGAGCGAAGACAGCTGCGGCGTTTGCGAAGGAGCAGTAGCGTCATGCGGATTCTGCGACATCGTTTCCTGATCGGTCTGCCAGCCTTCATGCTGGCTGCCGCCACGGCCGGCGCCCAAACCATCGACAGCGGCATCACCGATCTTCTCGCACAGGCCACGGCCAGACTGAACGCTATCCAGACTCCGGGCACTGGTCCCAGTGCCGACCTGACCCTGGAGGATGCGATTGCGCGCGCGCTCGACCGGAACCTCGACATTGCGGTGGAACGGTTGAACCCGCAGGTCATCGACCTGTCGCTGGCCCAGCAGCTGTCGGTGTATCGGCCCTCGGTGAACTCGACCTTCAGCAACAGCTCGCGCACAAACCCGTCGTCAACTCAGCTCGACGGTGGTGAGTCTGTCGTCAGCGACACCGCCACCTTCAACGGCGGGATTGACCAGGCGGTCCAGTGGGGCGGTGGCAGCTACCAGCTCAACTTCAACAACAGCCGGTCGGCGTCGACCAGCTTCTTTCAGGGGTTCAACCCGAGCTACAGGTCGACATTCCAGGTCTCTTATACGCAACCGCTGCTGCGAGGATTCAGCATCGATTCGAACCGACAGCAGATCCAGGTCACACGGATCAACCGGGACATCGCCGACATCGACCTGCGGCAAACGATGACCAACACGGTGTCCTCCGTTCGCAACGCCTACTGGGATCTCGTCTACGCGAACCAGACCTTGGCGGTGCAGCAGCAGGCGCTCGAGCTGGCCGAGAGCCTGGTGCGTGACAACCAGGCCCGCGTGGAAATCGGGACGCTGGCCCCGATCGACATCGTGCAGGCACAGTCGGAGGCGGCGGCACGCCGCCAGACGCTTGCGCAGGCGGAGCAGAACCTCGCAACCGCCGAGCTCGTCTTGAAGCAGCTCATCGTCGATGGCACCGATGACGAGTTCTGGACCGCCACACTGAATCCGGTCGACCTGCCGACCGTCGCCACTGATCCGATTGATCTCCAGGCGGCGATCCGCGCCGCTCTCGATGAGCGAACCGATCTGGCCCGGTCGCGCAGGCAGCTCGACATCAACAACGTCAACCTCTCGGCGATGCGCAACAACACCTTGCCGTCAGTCGACCTCGTTGGCAGCTATCAGCTACAGGGCCAGGGCGGCACACGTATCAACCGATCGGGATTGGGCGGCGGAGTGCTGGACACGATTCCCGGCGGCATCACTGACGCCTTCAACCAGCTGTTCGACGCCGCCTTTCCGGTCTGGAGTGTGCAGCTCAACGTGAGTTATCCACTCGGCCAGAGCGCGGCCGACGCGGCCTACGCCCGGGCACGGATCCAAGTTCAGCAGGTCCAAGCGCAGCTCAGGCAGCTCGAGCTGCAAGTCGCCACCGAAGTCACCAACGCCGTGGTGCAGATTCAGGCTATCGAACGCCGGATCGAGGCAGCTTCGGCGGCCCGGGAGCTGGCGGCGGAACAGCTCGCGGCGGAGCAGAGCCGGTTCGAGGCTGGCTTGTCGACGAACTTCTTCGTGGTGCAGGCCCAGCGGGATCTGGCCACTGCGCAGGACACGGAACTCCGCGCCATCCTCGACCAGCAAAAGGCGCTCGTCGAGCTCGACCGCGTGCAGCGGACGTCGCTGTCGGGGGCCGGAATTTCCATCGTTCAGTAATTGTTCAGTCAGTGTCCAGACGCGATCGTCGGTTCGAGCACGACCAGCAAGTCCTGTGTAATGAGCAGCGACGTCGGGCCGGAACAGACCGGCCCGTCGGGTCACGAACACACTGAGGGTTGTACCCCATGAAAAAGGCGCTTTTAGTTCTCGTCATCATCGGTGCCGGCATTACGGCCTATGGCTACCTCGGCTACCGGACCACCGAGTTCATCCCCGAGGTGAGCACCGTTACGCTGAACCGAGGCGATGTCGTCGATACCGTCGGGGCAACCGGCGCGCTAGAGGCGGTGACGACCGTGCAGGTCGGCAGCCAGGTCTCCGGCATCATCGAAGAGCTCAACGCCGACTACAACTCGATCGTCCGCGAGGGGGACGTGATCGCGCGACTTGAGCCATCGCTCTTCGAGACCCAAATCGAGCAGGCGCGGGCGAATCTGGCGCGCTCCGAAGCAGACGTGGAGCGGTTGGCTGTGACGCTCGAAGACGCGAACACGCAGCTGGCGCGGTCGGAAGACCTCGCGGCGCGCGAACTGATCTCGGCGACCGAGCTCGAGGCGGCGCAGGTGGCGGTGCGCTCGGCCGAAGCCCAGCTCAAGTCGGCCCAAGCCAGCGTCATTCAGTCGGCAGCCTCCCTCAATCAGAACGAGGTCAACCTTGGCCACACGGTGATCACCGCGCCGATCGACGGCATCGTCATCGCCCGCCAGGTGGACGCCGGGCAAACGGTCGCCGCCGGCATGTCGGCACCCGAGCTCTTCATCATCGCCGCCGACCTGACCAAGATGCAGGTGATCGCCAACATCGACGAATCGGATGTCGGCCGCATTCGCCCGGGTCAACCGGTCACCTTCACGGTCGACGCCTACGCGACCGAGGAATTCACCGGCACCGTCTCGCAGATTCGGCTCGAGCCGGTCGTGCTGCAGAACGTCGTGACCTACGCCACCGTCATCGACGTGCCGAACAACGAGCTCAAGCTCAAGCCCGGAATGACGGCCACCGTAACACTGGAGATCGCACGACGCGAGAACATTCTCCGGGTCCCGAACGCGGCGCTGCGCTTCAATCCCACACCGGATATGTTTGCCGCCCTGAACCAGCCGGTGCCGCAGATCCTCCAGCGGCCGGGCGGCGGTGGCGGAGACCGGGCGCAAGGACCGGGCGGGAGTCGGCGCGGCGGTCGAGGCGGCGGATTCGGCGGCGACATGAGCGACGCTGACCGCCAGGCGATGCGCGAGCGGATGCAGAACATGACGCCCGAGCAACGCGCCGAGTTCTTCGCAGCTCGTGGCGGGGGCCGCGGCGGAGGTGGGGCCGGATTCGGTGGCCGCGGCGGCGGTGGCGGGGCTCGCCGGCGTGCCAGCCAGAGCGCCGACTCGGCAGTTCCAACCGTTGACCGTGGCGCCACGACCATCGATGCGCTCTTTGCACCACTCGAGATCAACGAGACCGACGCCACCGTCTGGGTCCTCGATGGCGACCAGCTCCGACCGGTCGACGTTCGACTGGGCGTGACCGACGGCACCGGAACCGAGCTGTTGTCCGTGCGAGGCGGCGCCCCGCCGCGCCGGCAGGCACCGGATCCGGAGATCGCTGATCTGCGCCAGCAGATCGAGGCCCTCGAAGAGGGTCCGGCCCGTGAGAACCTCGCGCAGCTGCTCGCACGGCTCGAGGCGACTGCCGACCAAGCGGTGCCGGAGGCGCCTCAGGCCACGATGGCGTCGACGCTGACCGCGGGCGATCAGCTGGTCACCGGTGTGACCACACCGGACAACGGGTCCACCGGTGGCGCCTCCCGTGGCGGCGGGTCTCCGCTGATGCCGCAGTTCGGGCGTGGCCGGCGACCAGGAGGCGGGCGGCGCTAGCAATGGCGACCAGCATCTCCGTGACGGACCTGACGAAAGTCTACGACCTGGGAGAGATCCAGGTACGGGCGCTGCGGGGCGTCACGGTCGACATCCAGGAGGGCGAATTCGTCGCCGTCATCGGGCCGTCGGGCTCCGGCAAGTCGACGTTCATGCACATCCTGGGATGCCTCGACCGGCCGAGCAGCGGCCGCTACATCCTGGACGACCATGACGTGTCCAAACTCTCGAAAAATGCGCTTGCCGCTGTGCGCAACAAGAAGATCGGGTTCGTCTTCCAGGGCTTCAATCTCCTGTCACGGACGACAGCGCTCGACAATGTGGAGCTCCCGTTGCTCTACGACGGCAACGGCATGCGCGGCAAAGAGCGACACCGACGGGCCGAAGAGGCGCTTGCCTCGGTCGGTCTCACCGACCGCGCCCATCATCTTCCCAACCAGCTCTCCGGTGGGCAGCAGCAGCGGGTCGCAATCGCACGCGCGCTCATCAATCGACCCGCAATTCTGCTGGCCGACGAACCGACCGGCAACCTCGACACGCGCACCAGCATCGAGGTGATGGATATTTTTCAGAAGCTCAACACCGAGCGCGGTATCACGGTCCTCCTGATCACCCACGAGCACGAGATCGCCGAATACGGCACGCGGATCATCACGTTTCGCGACGGCAAGATCGTCGGCGACAAACCCAACACCATCCGACGGATGGCCGACGACGAGCTCGCCGCCCTGCCACCCGACGATGACACGAGAGGACTGCGAATGCGTCTACCCGACGCTCACGGAGTTCATCGAGGCCGATCGCCAGCCGTAATCTGCCGCCCGAGGAGGCTCGGCGAGGTACTGC
>JASLOY010000083.1 GCA_030745255.1 Vicinamibacterales bacterium | reverse complement strand
TGAAGATGAGGCAAGTGCGTGACTTCGAGACCACGGAGGTGAGTTTGCGGAGCGCCTGCGACATCAGCCGCGCCTGTAGCCCGACCTGCGCATCCCCCATTTCGCCGTCGATCTCGGCGCGTGGCACGAGTGCCGCGACCGAGTCGACAACCACCACGTCGGCGCCGCCCGAGCGAACCAGCACCTCAACGATCTCGAGCGCTTGTTCTCCGTTGTCCGGCTGTGAGACCAGGAGGTTGTCGAGATCGACCCCGAGCTTGCTTGCATAGGTCGGGTCGAGCGCATGCTCCGCGTCCACGAACGCGGCGGTGCCGCCGTTCTTTTGTGCCTGGGCGATTATCTGGAGGGTGAGCGTGGTCTTGCCCGATGCCTCGGGACCAAAGACCTCGACGACGCGTCCGCGTGGAACACCGCCGATGCCAAGCGCGTGGTCGATGCTGATCGAGCCGGTCGAGATGTTTGGAATGGCGGCAACGGCGTTTTGGCCGAGACGCATGATGGCGCCCTTGCCGAACTGCTTTTCGATCTGTCCGACCGCCATCTCAATGGCCTTGTCACGCTCGCGCGGGCGGTGGTCTTCTTTCATCGGTGACTTCCTCTCGACCTGTTGATCTGTTTCCAGTTGGACGGTAGTTCAGGCTCGCAGCTAAACGGTATTCTAGGGGCGTGCCAGGCGAATGTCAAGCGAAAATAGAGTCCTATGAATTGACCATCTCTTTTAAAGACAATGCGTTATGAAGACTGAGACTTTCGCCTGTCGAACTAGGTGTTTACAGTTCTGCACGATGACGAGCCCCGACAGTGTGCAGTATGTGAAGCACGCCTGTCGAGGTGTCCCCGCCATCTGGCATCAGCGCAAGCTGCTCGAAGCAGTGTCACTTCGGCACCGTGGCAGCGTGCATGACTAGCCGGCATTGAAAACCGGCTTGCGGTTGAGTGCCAACGTTACAATGATGCAGTTCGCGTGTGCAGGGCGGCTATGGGGCGGTTCTCGAACGACCCGTTCGGGTGCGCCTTGGACGGTGCAGCAGGGAGGGCTCGTGACAAGTTTTCGAAGTGCGCTCGTGTGGGTCGCTGGCGCTGCGGTGTCGCTATCTGTGGCTCAGGTCGCGGCCGAGACGCAGCAGCCAGCGGGCCAGGCGGAGCAGTTGACCGTCGAGGTGAGCCCGCGCCGGCTGACCCTGGGAGTGGGCGAGAAGCTGACCTTGGTCGCCACCGTGCGGGACGCCGACGGCGCAGTCGTCGACGACGCGACGGTGGTGTTTTTCTCTCGCGCGAGGCGCAGTGTCGGCGTGACTCGGCAGGGAGAGGTCGAGGCGTTCCGGCCAGGGGAATTCACGCTGATCGCGCTCGTACCTGAGGATCCCGACGATCAGAGTCGGCGTCCCGATGCACGGGTCCGGGTCGAGGTGCCCGTCACGGTGCCGAAGCCCCTGGTCGAACGCGTCAGCTTCACCCAGCTGCCACCGAAGTTCTATGTCGGCACACGACCGCAGCTCGCGGTCGAAGTATTCGACACGCTCGGGGAAACCCGGACGGATGTCGCGGTGAGTTTCTCGACGAGCGCGGCGCGTGTGGCCGACGTGGACCGTTTCGGCTTCCTCACGTTGCTCGAGCCGGGCACGGTCGAGATTGTGGCGAGCGCAGAAGATGCTGCAGACACCGTGTCGGTCGAGGTCGAGTCGAATCCCGTGACGTCGCTCGAGCTGCAGGCGAGCGTCGCGACCGCCAGGACGGGGGAGGTCGTCCGGTTCACCGCGATTGCCAAGGATGCGCGCGGGCTGGCAGTGCGCGGCGTACCGGTGCAGCTTGCAGTGGGTGGGCAGACCTCACCGGAGATTATCGCAGCGGGTGCCGCGGCGCAGATTGCCGACGACGGCCGGTTCGTCGCCGAGCGCTCCGGCATCTACACGGTCGTCGCCAGTTCCGGCAGCCATTCGGCGGCGCGCACCGTGTCGATCGAGCGGCGGGACGTACGTCGCGAGGTTGAGGTCGTCGGCCGCGGCAAGGTGCTGGACCGTCATACCTCGGATCTCTGGATCTGGGAGGGGACCGATGGTCGCGACTATGCCATCACCGGCACCTGGGGCGCCGATGGCCATTCCTACATCTGGGACGTGACGGACCCCGCCAACATCGAGAAGCTGCAAGAGGTCAAGGTCGATGCGCGGACCGTGAACGACGTGAAGGTGTCCGAAGACGGCGACATCGCGGTCATCAGCCGGGAGGGTGCGTCGGACCGCAAAAACGGCATCGTCGTGCTCGGCGTCGGCAACCCGCGAGAAGGGGTGCCGGTGCTGTCCGAGTTCACCGACCAGTTGACCGGGGGTGTGCACAACGTGTTCATTTCTGAAGATCACGTGTTCGCGTTGAGCGCCGGTCGGCGCTATGACGTCATCAGCATCGAGGACCCGAGCAAGCCTCAGCGTGTCGGGCGATTCGAGCTTGATACGCCGGCTCATAGTGTTCACGACGTGTGGATCAGCGATGGGGTGGCGTTCTCGTCGAACTGGACCGACGGAGTGGTCGCAACGGACGTCGGTGGGGGCGGTCGAGGCGGCACCCCAGAACAGCCGGTGGAGTTGGGCCGCTACGCGTATCCGAACGGTTGGAACCACGCGGCGTTTCCCTACAGGAGCCAGTCCACAGGCACGTTTTATCTATTCGCCGGCGATGAGTCGTTCCCCTATGGCGGCTACGACTCAAAGGCCGGAGGCGCCCCGTCGAGGGCGGCCGGCTGGATCCATGTCATTGATTGGAGCGACTGGGACAACCCGCACGAGGTGGCGCGGTACCAGGTTCCCGAGGCGGGCTCGCACAACCTCTGGGTCGAAGACGACGTGTTGTATGTCGCCTTCTATAACGGTGGGCTCCGGGTGGTGGACATCTCCGGCGAGCTGATGGGCGACCTCTACAAGCAGGGACGCGAGATCGCGATGTTCGTGCCAGCCGACCCCGATGGGTTCATCGCCAATGCGCCGTTCGTCTGGGGGCCACAGCCTTTCAAAGGACACATCTTCTTCTCCGACTGGAACACCGGTCTGTGGGCGGTCAAGCTGAAGGAGCGGACCGGTCCCGGGCGGATTGTCGGGGAGCCGCAATGAGGGAAGGCAAGGTGCCGTGGTCCTAAAGGAGTCAGGAGTCAGAAGGCAGGAGGCAGGAGAAGCTGGAGGGCTTCGCCGTCTTCTGCTGGGACGCACGATCGTCGCCGCGGTGGCGGTTGGCGCATTGGGCGCCGCGCTGACGGCTGCGGCACCGGACCGGCATTCGCGCTGCTACTACGTTTACGTGGCGGCCGAGTCGGACGATGAGGTGTCGCTTGTCCGGTACGGCAGGAATGGTGCCGAGGTGATCAAGACGATTTCCGTGGGGAGTTTCCCGGCGGAGGTCGAGGGGCCGCACGGTCTCGCGATTGGCCCGGACGGCGGCTACTGGTATGTCTCGATCGCGCACGGCTTCCCGTATGGCAGCGTGCACAAGTACGAGACCGGGACCGACACGTGGGTCGGCGATGTAACGCTCGGCCTCTTTCCGGCGACGCTCGACGTGGCGTCGAGCACCGGATTGCTCTACGCGGTGAACTTCAACCTGCATGGACCACTCGAGCCCAGCAGTATCTCGGTCGTCGAGGTCGAGACCATGACCGAGGTGGCGCGGGTCGAGGCCGGCATCCGCCCGCACGGGGGGCGTCTCAGCCCGGATGGATCGTTCTTCTATTCGGTCAATATGATGGACTTCGAGTTGGTAGAGCTCGACGCACTTGGCTTCGAGGTGCGGCGTCGGCTGTCACTCGGTGACGGCGTCAGGCCGACCTGGGTGAGCCAACCGACGGCCGACGGCAAGGTCTACGTGACCGGCAACAACGTGGCGAAGATCTTCGAGGTCGATCTCGAGTCCTGGCAGGTGGAAAGGACGTTCGAGACCGGTCCGGGCCCCTACAACCTCGATCTCACGACCGACGGATCAACATTGGTCGCCACCTACAAGGGAGGCGACTCGGTCGGGTTCTGGGATCTCGAGAGTGGGCGCGAGCGTGGCCGCACCGACACCAGCCGGACAATTCCCCACGGCGTCGTCGTGACCCCGGACGGGGAGTACGCCTTCGTCACCTTGGAAGGCGTGGGCGCCGAACCCGGCACCGTCGAGGTGTATCACGTGCCCACGGGCGAGCGCGTTGGGGCCGTCGACGTCGGCAAACAAGCTGGTGGGATCGCGTTCTGGAAGATGGAGGGCTGACGACAAGGAAGTCAGTAGTCAGAAGGTAGAAGTCAGAGGAAGGCAGGATGGCTGCGCCGTGTTAAGAAATGCGCGCTGTTTGCTTCGTCTGATTCGGTCGGCTCGTGGTCGAAGATGGCAAAGCCCTCCGGTGATCTCCTCACTCCTGACTTCTGCCTCCTCGAGGGCGAGCGCGTTGCGCTATTCGACGCGCTCGACGGCAAGCGCCACCCCGTTCCCACCGCCCAGACACAGCGTCGCGATGCCGCGCGAGACGTTCCGCCTCCGCATCGCGTAGAGCAGTGTCGTCAAGACCCGCGCGCCGCTGGCTCCGATCGGGTGTCCGAGGGCGACCGCGCCGCCGTGCACGTTGACCCGCTCCGGGTCGACACCCAGCTCCCGGATGACGGCGAGCGCCTGCGCCGAAAACGCTTCGTTCAACTCGAACAGGTCGACGTCGTCGAGGGACCAGCCGACCTTGGTGAGCAACTTCTGAACCGCCTGGACCGGGGTCATGAGGATCCACTTCGGTGAGAGACCGCTGACCGCCTGACCGACGATCCGGGCCATCGGGGTCACGCCCAGCTCCTGCGCCTTCTCGGTCGCCATCAGCACCACGGCTGCCGCGCCATCGTTCACCCCCGGTGCGTTGCCCGCCGTGACGGTGCCACCCTCCTTCTTGAACGCGGGGCGAAGCTTGCCGAGTCCTTCGGCGCTGGTGTCAGGCCGCACTGACTCGTCGTACTCCAGCCGAAGCGGATCTCCCTTGCGCTGCGGAATCTCGACCGGCAGAATCTCCTCCTTGAACCAGCACTCCCGGATTGCCCGGGCCGCCTTGTGATGACTCGCCGCGGCGAACGCGTCCTGGTCCTCGCGGGAAACCGCGTAGCGGTCGGCGACCGCCTCGCACGCCAGACCCATGTGCCAATTCTCAAGCGAGCACCAGAGTCCGTCCTGGACCATTGAGTCGAGGACCTCGGCGTGCCCCATCCGGAATCCCTCACGCGCCCGGGTCAGCATGTAGGGGCAGTTGCTCATCGATTCCATACCGCCGGCAACGGCGATGTCGATATCTCCGGTCGCGATACCCTGCGCGGCCAGCATGACCGCCTTGAGCCCGGACCCACAGACCTTGTTGATGGTCAGGGCGCCGACATGATCGCTCAGCCCCCCTTTGAGCGCCGCCTGGCGGGCCGGAGCCTGTCCGGTGCCGGCCGACACGACGTTGCCCATGATGCATTCATCGACCAGCCCCGGCTCGATGCCGGACCGGGCGACCGCCTCGCGCACCACAAGCGCACCCAGCTCGGGGGCGGGCAGGCTCTTGAGCGAGCCAAGGAATTTGCCGGTCGGGAGACGCGTGGCACTGACGATGACCGATTCTCGCATGACGTTTCTCCGGTCGGCGGCGCGGTGGCTATCGAGGCGGGCCGGTTGTGACCTCGACCTGCTTGACGACGCCGTCGCCCAGTAGCTGGTTGACCCGGGACCTGATCAGCGGAGTTGATCGACCGACCTCACGGGCCCAGTGGCGGTTATCGGCCCGCACACTCAGCGTGCCGTCCGGGCCAAGGGAGACGCTCGTGACTCGGTCGATGGTTCGTCCCACGGCGGCGCTCCAGGCCAGCGAGACTTTGCCGCTTGAGAGCGGCTGGTTCTGCAGCAATGTCTGCAGCGCCGAGGTCACACAATGTTGTGCCGCAATCATCGACCGTTGCTGCTGTCTTCTGTCTTTTGTCTTCTGACTTCTGACTTCTGACTTCTGACTTCTGACTTCTTCGTACTCCTCCTAATGTATCATCCGGCGCGTGCGTCTCGTGTTGGCCTCCCGATCTCCACGGCGTGCCGATCTGCTGACTCGGGCCGGCTACACGTTCGAGGTCGCGCCGGCGGATATCGACGAGCGGGCCCTCGACGGTGAGTCGCCCCCGGATCATGTCCGCCGGCTTGCCGAGGAGAAGGCGGCCCTCGTGGCGCGGGAGCACCCTGGGGCGATCGTGTTGGGCGCCGATACGGTAGTGGTGGTCGATCATGAAATCCTCGGGAAACCGGTCGACGACTCGGATGCCGCCGGAATGCTCCGCCGTCTGTCTGGTCGCAGCCACGTGGTGCTGACCGGTGTCTCCTTACACGCCCCGCCGAACCATCAGTGGTGCGATGTCGATACGACGCGGGTCACATTCCGCGAGCTGACCGCCAAGGATGTCTCCTGG
Source organism: Vicinamibacterales bacterium (assembly GCA_030745255.1). Taxonomy (GTDB): domain Bacteria; phylum Acidobacteriota; class Vicinamibacteria; order Vicinamibacterales; family UBA8438; genus NP936. Next base: position 4,059 of record JASLOY010000083.1, on the reverse strand, counting down.
TACGTGGGCAGCGGTGAGCCAAGCGGGAAGGCCGGCGCCTACGCGATCCAGGGGCGGGCCTCCCGGTTCGTGACCCGCATCGAGGGCTCGTATGCCAATGTCGTCGGGCTCCCGGTGGCCCTGGTCGACCGGCTGCTGCGGGCGGTTGGGTAGGTCAGTTGCCGGTCGTCGTGGAGACCGTCTACCAAGATTGACCGGCAGGCCACACCACGGTATCCTTGAACTGTTCGAGATTGGGCGGAGTCACATCCAGAGGATTCAGGTCCTTATGCCAGCCAAAACCGTAAAAACGATCATCACGACCCTGGTGCTGACCGCAGCGTTCGCTGGTTTGCTGTGGGGGACGCTCGCCGAGGGCACCGAGTATTACATGCACGTCGATGAGGTGATGGCCGAGCCGGAGGCGTGGTATGGCAAGAACCTCCAGGTCCATGGATACGTGGTCGACGGGTCCCGGCTGCGCAAGCCGGACACGCTCGACTATCGATTCCAAGTCGAGAGCAACGGGAAGGTGATCGACGCCGAGTACACCGGCATCGTCCCAGACACCTTTCAGGACGGTTCGGAGGTGGTCATCTCGGGCCAGCTTGGTCCCCATGGCTTCACGGTGGCGCCTAATGGCGTGATGGCGAAGTGTCCGTCGAAATACGAGCCGAAACCCACCCTCGGCGCGTCGGCGTCCAGCAAATAGGCGAGCACGCGGTTCAGCCCTACGTGACGGGCCTTGGCAGGCGTGGTGCGCCGGTGGGCCTAGTCATCATGGTTCAGGGTCGAGGTCGCACGCGATGGCAGATCTGGGTTACTTCGCACTCCTGGCGGCGTTCGTCGCCTGCAGCTACGCGGCGGCCGTGTCGGTTGCTGGCGCGCGGCGGCGCTCCCCCCGGCTCCTTGAAAGCGGCCTCGGCGCCTTCTACCTCGTCACCGCGCTCATGCTGCTGGCGTCGGCGGTCATCGTGCATGCCTTCGTCACCGAAGATTATTCCATTCGCTACGTCGACAACTACTCGGACTCGGCGCAGCCGCTCTTCTATCAGCTGACCTCCTATTGGGGCGGGCTCGACGGCTCGATCATGTTCTGGGTGACGCTGCTGGCCCTCTTTGGGGCCGCGGCGGTCCACGCGAACCGGGAGCGGCAACGCGAGCTGCTTCCCTATGTCGTGGCGGTCATCGCGGTCGTGCAGATGTTCTTTCTGTTCGTGATGATCGTGCACAAGAACCCGTTCGCGACCTATCTGACCCAGTCGCCGGTCGACGGGCGCGGGCTGAACCCGCTGCTGCAGAACCCGTATATGGCGATTCATCCCCCGGCCCTCTATATCGGGTTCGTGGGGATGACGATCCCGTTCGCCTTCGCCCTGGCGGCGCTGATCACCGGGCACCTGGACGATTCCTGGCTGCGGGCGGTGCGCCGGTGGACGATGATGTCCTGGCTGTTCCTGTCGCTCGGGCTGACGCTGGGCATGATCTGGGCCTACGAGGAGTTGGGCTGGGGGGGCTACTGGGGCTGGGACCCGGTGGAGAACGCCGGGCTGCTGCCCTGGTTCACCGCGACCGCCTTCTTGCACTCGGTCATGGTGCAGGAGCGCCGCAGCATGCTGCGGGTCTGGAACATGACCCTGGTCATCCTGACGTTCTTCCTGACGATCTTCGGGACGTTCATGACCCGCTCGGGGATCGTCCAGTCGGTGCATTCTTTCGGTCAGGATGCGACGCTGGCCTGGATGTTCACGATCTTCATGGTGGCGCTGCTGGTGATCAGCTTCGGGCTGGTCATCTACCGGCTGCCGCTTTTGCGGGCACGCAACGAGCTGGAGTCGTGGGTGTCGCGCGAGGCGGCCTTCCTGGTCAACAACTGGATTCTGCTGTTCTCGGCGGTGTTCGTGCTGTTTGCCACGATGTTTCCGACGCTGAGCGAGGCGGTCACCGGGGCGCGGCTGACGGTCGGGCCGCCGTTCTTCACGAAGTGGATGCTGCCGATCGGACTCATCCTGCTGACCCTGACCGGGGTCGGGCCCCTGTTGGCGTGGCGCCGCTCGACGCCCTCGAACCTGCGCGATCAGTTCACCTGGCCGGTGGTGCTCGCGGTGGCGACGGCGGTCGGGCTCTACGCGGTCGGGTTCCGGGTCTGGGTGTCCGGGCTGTGTTTTGCGCTGTGTGCGTTTGTGGCTGGCACCATCGGGCAGGAGTTCATCCGGGGCGCCTTCGTGCGCCGGGAGGCAACGGGGACCGATCTGGTCACGGCGCTCATCGGGCTGGTGGCGCGGTCGCGTCGCCGCTATGGCGGCTACGTCGTGCACGTCGGCATCGTCTTGATGTTTCTCGGCTTCGCCGGGTCGGGCTACAAGCTCGACTCGCAGGTGCTCCTGCGTCCTGGCGATACCCACGACATCGGGCATTACACGGTGCGCTACGAGCGGCTGAGCGAGAACACGGATGCGCAGAAACAGATGATCACGGCGCACATGACCGTGCTCGAGGACGGCGAGCCGGTGGGACAGCTCTACCCCGCGCGGTGGTTTTACTTCAAGCACGAGACGGAGCCGACGACCGAGGTCGCCATGCGGCGGACCGTCAGCGAAGATCTCTATGTCGTGCTCGCCGGCTACGAGCTCGACGACCAGGCCGCCAGCTTCCAGGTCACGGTGACCCCGCTCATCAACTGGATCTGGTTCGGGTTCGCGGTCCTGGCGTTGGGCACTGGGCTCGCCCTCCTGCCCGAGAGCGCCTTCGCCTATGCCGGGGCGACGGTCCCGCGCGGAGCGGCGACCGCCTCCCTCCTGCTGGTGGCGACGGCGCTGACCCTCGGCAGCTCCGCCCCGGCCACCGCCCAGCCGCTCGAGGGGGCCCGGCAGGAAGCCAGTGTGCCGACGAGTGCGCTCGAGCTCGACCTGCGCCGGTCGCTGGTGTGCATGTGCGGCAGCCAGGGCTGCGGGAAGAAGATACTGGCGGAGTGCACGTGCGCGACTGCTGCAGCGACCCGTGAAGAGGTCAAGCAGCTGGTCGCCGAGGGCATGACCCGCGACGAGGTCCTGCGGTTCTACGTCGACAAACACGGCAGCCAGGAACCGCTAGCGGAGCCGCTCGACGAGGGGTTCAACCGGCTCGCTTGGCTTTTTCCGTATCTGCTGGCTGCGGCCGGCGCCGTGGCGCTGGGCGCTGCGCTCGTCCGCTGGACCCACCTCGGTCCTGAACCGTTGACTGCAGCCGACCCGGCGGGCTCCGGCAGCGACGCCGCGCGGCTCGAGGCCCGGTTGGATGATGAGCTCCGGAACCTCGACTAGGTGGTCCGCGTCATGGGTTCGGCCGCATTCGGCCGCCGATGCATCCCACCGCCCGGCGTTACTCGTCGCTCACAGACTGCCGGTATGCTCGCTCCTCGTGCCGACAGTGCCGCGGGCGCGGCAATTGTCGAGTGGGCCCTCGGTGCCAGTCCGAACTGATGACGCGGGCCACTGAATCGTCGTTTCGCCCTTGGCACCTGTTCGTCTTGGCCGCCCTGGTCGCGGCGACGATCGCCATCCTGGTGGCCAGACCCACCGACCCGGTCGGCGCAATTCTCCTAACCCTGGCAATCGGCGCAGCCGGGTTCGTTGGCTTGATGTCCTATCGCGCGATCAAGCCGCTGACGCAGAAGGAGTTTCTGGAGACCACGGTCATGGCCGGCTCGCGCAGCCGCGCGGCGGTGGTGCGGGAGAAGACGCTGGTCATGCGCTCCATCAAGGAGCTCGAGTTCGACCGGGCAATGGGGAAGGTCTCGGACACCGACTTCGACGAAATGGGGCGTCGGCTGCGCGCGCGCGCGATTCGGCTGATGAAACAGCTGGATGTGGAGGCGGTCGACTACATGGCTCTCATCGAGCGCGAGTTGCAAGGGCGACTGGGCGCGTCGGCCGAAATGCCAGCGGCATCGGCGACCGCTGGCGCGAACGTCTGTGGGACCTGTCAGACCACGAACGACGACGACGCCAGATTCTGCAAGGGATGTGGGGGGGCGTTTTGAAGGGCACTCCAAGAAGTCAGGAGTCAGGACGAAGAAGTCAGAAGTCAGAAGGTAGAAGG
>JASLOY010000834.1 GCA_030745255.1 Vicinamibacterales bacterium | reverse complement strand
GGACCCTACTCTCAGGCCGTTCGCGCCGGCTCGCTGCTCTTCATCTCGGGGCAAATTCCCCTCGACCCCACGTCGGGACAGGTGGTGGATGGCGACGCCGCCATGCAGACTCGCCGGGTCATGCAAAGCATCGGTGCCATACTGCGGGCCGCCGACGCAGACTTTGACCAGGTCGTGCGAAGCTCGATCTTCCTGGTCGATCTCGGCGACTTCGCACAGGTCAACGAGGTCTACGGCAGCTTCTTCACCGACCCCGCGCCCACCCGCGCAACCGTACAGGTCGCCGCCCTCCCCAAGGGTGTCCGCGTCGAGATCGACGCCATCGCCTACCTCGACTGAGCAGCTGGCAGACTGTTGCAGACACACAGGCCTCGGTTTTCCTGACGAGGCGTTCGACTGGCAAGGCGCAACGAGGGAGCAGACTGGTGGTCTGTGACCGAGGAAGCAACGCCGTCCAGTCGGGCGTCTCGTCAGGAAAACCTACCGCATGCGCCTCTCCA
>JASLOY010000833.1 GCA_030745255.1 Vicinamibacterales bacterium | reverse complement strand
CCTCGAGCGGATCAACAGGGTGAAGAACCGCCCGGTGGCGGTCGGCTTCGGCATCAAGACCCCGGAGCAGGCGGCCGAGGCGGGCGCGCTGGGCGACGGCGTGATCGTGGGCAGCGCCCTGATCGATGTCATGGAAAAAGAAGAAGGAGAAGAGGAGAAACTCGGGGCGGCATGCCGGTTCATCGAGTCTCTCAGAAGCGCGCTCGAAAAATCCAGGACTGCCACCTGATTTTATTCTTTGCATCAACATCGGTTTCGCCGAATAGCTGAGGGAACGAGTCATGTCCGAAAGAACGCTTTACGATAAAATCTGGGACAGCCACATCGTTACCAGACTCGAGTCGGGGGAATATCAGCTTTTCATCGGGCTGCACCTGATTCACGAGGTGACGACGCCCCAGGCCTTCGCCTCCCTGAAAGAGCACGGCTCGAAGGTCGCCTTTCCCGGGAGGACCGTCGCCACGGCCGATCACATCACGCCCACGCTCTCTCAACTCAGGC
>JASLOY010000832.1 GCA_030745255.1 Vicinamibacterales bacterium | reverse complement strand
CATCGGGATGGGCGACACATGGGTCCGAGAATGGTTCGGACGACCCGCAGGTGAACTGGAGGTGACCGGCTGGAAGAGGTATCTGGGGTTCTCGACCGACCACAAGGTCATCGGCATCCAGTACATGGTGACGTTCCTGGTGGTGCTGCTGCTCGGCGGCGTCGCCGCACTGGCGATGCGCCTCGAGTTGGCCCAGGCGGGCGAGGGCATCCTCTCCGCCGACCGCTACAACCAGGTCATGAGCATGATCGGCGCCGACGACATGGCATTCCCCCGCCTCAACGCCGTGACCTTCTGGCTCATCCCCCCGGTGGCGATCGGGTTGCTGGCCGCTCCGACGCTCGGCAGCTTCGACACCGGATGGACCGCCTACCCGCCCCTGAGCGTGATCAACAACAGCGGCCAGATCCTGTTCGTCCTGGCGGTGACCACATTCGGCCTCTCATCGATCCTCGGCGGCCTCAACGTGGTCACCACCATCGTGACCATGCGGGCTCCCGGCA
>JASLOY010000831.1 GCA_030745255.1 Vicinamibacterales bacterium | reverse complement strand
CATTGTCCTTACGAAACTGCTTGAACAGGTTGGAGAGGAAGCGAATCATCCCATGTGGGATGTGCAGGACGGCATGCTCATCGTGTCCACCAAAGAGGCTCTTCAGAAGCGTGTCATTCCCATTGTCTATGACGTCCGTGACCTGATCATGCCGGTACCGAACTTCGACGATCCACCAGCCTTGAACCTTGGCGGCGGCGGCGGCGGCGGTGGTGGTGGCGCTGGCGGTGGCGGCGGCGGCGGCGGTTTCGGCGGCGGCGGCAGTGGTGGTGGTGGTGGCGGCGGCGGCGGCGGCGGCGGCGGTGGTGGCGGCGGTGCCTTTGGAGAGTTCACCGAGTTGGAGGATGAGTTGCTGGAGCAGCTCATCGAAATCATCAAGCGAAACGTCGATCCGGAAAGTTGGTTTGATCCCAACATCGATGATCCGATGCAATTCAGCCGAAACTTGATCATCCGGCAGACACCGGCCAATCATGTTCTGATCGGGCGGCTGCTGGCGCAACT
>JASLOY010000830.1 GCA_030745255.1 Vicinamibacterales bacterium | reverse complement strand
CGATGCCGCTCCGGTTCCGAACGCAATCGACAGCCGCTCCCGATAGGTATCGCCTATATCGCCGTCGCCGATTGTGTCGATCCAGTTTTGCAGGTTCGGCCGGATCGTGCGGTCGATGATGGCTGGCCGACCCTCGCGCCAGTCCTCCCACGGAAAAAAGTCGTACCAGTTGTGCCATTCGGCTTCACCCGCTCCGGACAACGGAACCTGGCGTACCAGGGCGATATAACCGACCGACACCAGACGCGGACCCCCTGCCTGCTCGCGCGGGTCGCGGTAGCGGTCGCCGAAGGTGTAGAGCTGCTCGACATAGCCGAGATCAAGGCCAGTCTGCTGCTCAACCCAGCTATGCAGGCCCAGCTCCAGCGTGCGGTGCTGATCGGGATCGAACGGACCGAAGGGTAGCGCTACCGGGCTGTCGGCCCAGGCCTCGGCCTCGCCCTTCTGGGCCGGAGTCGCCAGCGAATGGGCAGCCCGTTGCACGGTCAAGATACGTGGCACCTC
>JASLOY010000082.1 GCA_030745255.1 Vicinamibacterales bacterium | reverse complement strand
GAGCTCATCGCCCAATTCGATTCGCTCTACATCGTCACCCGCGTCGACGGCCGGTGGGCGATCCGTTCGCGGTCGAGCTTTGCGCCCTAGCGAGCCGCTCGGCAAAACGGCCTGCAGGCCTCGGGCTACGGGCTACCGGCGCTCGCCTGGAGGGCGCCCAGGAAGCTTCGGGCGCGAGCCATCGAGTCCTTTACGTCTGACTGCCGGCGGCGAGGATCTCGGTGGACGGATCCAGTCGATCCCAGAGCGCGCCACCGAACCGGGTGAGCAGCCCCGTGATGACCGCGAGTGGCGCGACCGCGGTCAGGCCCATCAGCGGCAGTTCCCACGCGCTCAGCGGTATGTCGGCCATCTGAATCTGGACGAACAGCCAGGCGCCGACGAGCGCGACCCCTGGCAGCAGCCCGAGCGCCAGCGCCAGCATCATGCCGATACCGGTCAGCAGGCCATGACCCATGTTCGCGGCCGAGCCGCCGCGACGCCGGCCGAGCTGGATCCAGCTCGGCCAGAGCAACGCCAGCAGGTTCTGCAACGTGGCCGAGAGCGACGCGATCGCCGCCACGACTGGCAGCAGGGTCGCGAGACCCAGCAGCAGCAGCACCGTGTAGGAGACGCCGAGGCGTGTCGCGAGCTCGGGTGGCACCAGCACCGACCCGGTGGTCGTCGGGTGGCCGGCCGCGATGCCCGCAATCAGAAGCACGCCGCCCGCAGCGGCCGCGTAGAGTGTGGCGATGGTCGCCGGCGGCAGTACCTGCGATGCGAACAGTCGCCACCCGTCAATCGGCCAGGTTCGGATAATCTCGATCCGCAGCAGATCGGTTCGCAGATCGTTCCGCCACTGGTGACCGGCCATCATGGGGGTCAGGCTCAGACCGATGACGCCGCCGACCGTCATGATGGCGATCAGCCATTCCGGGAGGCCGGTCATCGCGACGCAGGTTGCCACGACAGCCACAGCCACGACACCGCTGCCGACGAGGACGAACAGATTTCCTCGATGGGCCAGCATGAGATTCTTCCAGATGATCGCCGTTTCGGGGCAGCCGACCGGCCGCAGTCGAAACGGGGTCGCTTTCCGTTGCGAACGCCTGATCTTGCGGAAACGGGCTCCGGCCTCACGGCTGGCAGCCTGCCGGCGCGAGCGCTCGAGCGATGCCTCCTCGAATCGTGTCTGTGACCCGACGACCCATTCGTTGTGCAGGACGACCAGCAGGAGTGGCCAGATCAGCGTCGCGAGCCCATCGGCGAGCACCGCATCAGGTGTAAGGCCGGCTGAGAACGGTCCGGTCACCCAGCGTGCCGGGGTCAGCAGCAGGGCCAACAGTGGGGCTTCGGTGCCCAGGCGCTCCGGGTCGAGGGCTGCGCGCAGCTGGGGGACCACATCACCGGTCAACGCCGGCAGCTCGGTAGCAATCGACACGATAGCAGGTGTGAGCGCTGCCCAGATCAGCCCCACCACCGCCAGCACCATGGCCCGGCGACGCCAGGCGGTCGCGGCCGGCAGCTCCCCGAGGCGCGCAATCCATAGTCCTCGGCCTCGGGAGTGCAGATTCCACAACGTGAGGAACAACCAGACCGACAGAAAGCGCCAGGCGAACGCCGTGGGTGAGGTGCCGGCGGAGAAGAACGAAATCATGAGGCAGCCGAACAGGATGCCCCATTGGTTGCGCAGGACGGCGTACTGAATGATGTGTCGCCGCCGGACCGGCGCCGGCAGCAGCAGGTGCAATTCTGTCTCGGTCAGCTCGACCATCGCTTTGCCGAATGGCCAGAGCCACCAGAGCGAGAGGAAGACCAACAGCATCAGCGCCGCGGCTGTCTCCACCGCCGGCAGCCACTCCGCGATCTCCTCGAACCGTCGCTCGAGTCCAGTGCGTTGGTTTACCCGCATGACCGGTCGGAGGGCGAACATGCCCATCCAGGTGACACCGGCCAGCGTGCCGACGAGATACTTGGGCTGCTTCATCAGCCGGAGCCAGCCGAGGACGCGGCCGCGAAGCGACAGCCAGGCGAGATAGAGCAAAGTAGTCACTGGTCTCCGCCGGTCGCCTTCAGGAACAGCGTTTCCAGGTCCGCATCGGCGCCGACGTCGGGAAGCTGCGTTCGAATTTCCTCGAGCGTCCCCTCCAGTACCGACCTGCCATGGCTGACGATGAGCACACGGTCGCAGACCTCTTCGACCAGATGCAGCATGTGTGACGAGACGATGACCGAGGCGCCGGCTGCGGCGGTGTCGGTCACCGTGCGTTTCATGCGCCGCATTGCTGCCGGGTCGAGCCCGGTCAGCGGCTCATCGAGCACGAGGGCCTCCGGTCGATGTAGCAACGCGCACGCAATCACCAGCTTCTGCTTCATCCCGCGTGACAGCTCGCCGGGAAACGAGAGCCGCTGGTCGCGCAATCCGGCCTCGGCGAGCATCGTTTCGGCGCGCGTCGACCCGTCGGCCACGCCATAGAGCCGCGAGAACAGGTTGAGGTGGTCCAGGGCGGTCAGATGATCGAAGAGATGTGGCTCGTCAGGCACGAACGCCAGGCGCTGTCTCGCTTCGATCGGTTGCTGCTGCAAGTCGAAGCCCGCGATCGCGACGCGCCCAGCGGTCGGTGGAACGATACCGGCGAGACAGCGCAGGGTGGTCGTCTTGCCAGCGCCATTGGGTCCCACGAGACCAAGGATCTCGCCCGAATCAACGCGCAGTGAAAGGCCGTCGACGGCGCGAAACCCGTCGTAGGCTTTTACCAGGTCCTGAATTTCGATCATCTCCTATTGTGCCGGTTCGGCCATGGTCCATCTTACGTCGTCGTGCGCACGGCGCCGTGAGTCGCCCAACAGTTATCGCATGGCAGTGAGCGGAGCGGCCGGTGTGGAGCTATAATGCCGGCCGGTTCACAGGGTCGTGGACCCGACTTTCCTTGGAAGACGAATCTGCCGGAACAGGAGGATCAATGGGGTGCTACAACTCGTGTGTCGTCGATGCGCCGGCCGACAAGGTCTGGGCCGCGCTGCGGAACTTTCATGATCTGTCGTGGGCACCGGGGGTCATCACCAGTCTCCAGGCGGTGGGTGATGCGGCCGGCGACCAGATCGGTGCGAAGCGCCTGCTGAACGATGCATTCCACGAGACGTTACACGGTCTCAACGACGCCGACCGCGTGGTGACGTACTCCATCGACGACGGTCCCGACGCGGTCTCGAAGGACAAAGTCAGCGGCTATGTCGGTGTCGTGCGGGTCTTTTCGGTGACCGACGGCGACGGGACCTTCGTCGAGTGGTCGTCGAGCTGGCAGGACAGCCAGGGGGGGGTCAAGGAGTTCTGCGATCCGATTTACAAGGCGCTGCTGGACTCGCTGAAACAGCACTTCGCAGCATAAAGGGCTCGTCGCCGCGAGGATGGGACCGACGCGGGGTCAGGTCGCCAGCAAAATGTAGTCGCCGACAGTGACGGCGATTGCGCCGACGTCCCTTCCTGGCGGTGGTTCGACGACCCGCGCGACAGTGGCGTGGCAGTGGACCTGGCTCAGCACGGCCCCCGTCAACACCTCGATGACGATCTCGATCGGTCGGTGCGGGTCGGTGCGTTGGTTGGGAGAGAACGCATCGGCCCTCCGAGCCTCAAAGAGCACCCTGGAGCGACTGAGATTGGCGCTCATTCCACACCGCCAACCGTGGTCAGCATCCGCACGATATCGCACACCGAGACACAGGTTGAACCGAGCGGCGCGCGGCCGACCGTTCGGTGAGAACTGGTCTTGCACCGGCGTCATCGACCCGACGTAGCGTGCTAGTACGAGCGAGAATGCGTCCACACCGGCGTCGGACCACTGCCACGAGTCACCGCACCGCCCACACCGCATCGGTGTGAACTGGGGACCGAGGCCTCGACTGCTCCGCTCGACGTCCTGCCCGCAATTTGGACACATAGCTCGCAAGTAACGAACACGCCGGGCATCTCCGAGCATGGCGAGATGCGCTCCCGGGCCCACAGCCGCCGTCGTCGTACGGACCGCGGCACAGGTGCCAGCCCGTACGAGCTGGTCACACTCGAACCGAGCAATAATTCAACCAGCCTGCCGATGGCAGCCTCCTGGCTGTAAGATGTTTATTATGAGAAGGTTATGAGTCGAGATCAGGGTCGGATGGGCCGCCGTTCTGACCTGCGTACTTACAGATTTGTACGTCAAGCCGGCGATCTTGTTCGTACTCCATACCGGGCGTGATCGTCTTCCTCGCAGGCCCGCTTGGCCTCGCCACTATCAATGAATCAATTTCGTGGTGTGGCAGTGCGTCCGCTGGATCCACCTCGGGTGTAGCCACCGGGTGTAGCCCGACCCCCGCCGCTCGAACCGCCGCTGCTCGAGCCGCCTCGGCTCCCACCGCTGCTGCTACCGCCACGACTCGCGCCCTGGCTCGACGCGATGTTACCCCCCCGGTTGCGGGGCTGCGCGCGCCGGTTTGTCGTCGGCTCCCGCACGCCGATTTGTGAATAGCCGCGTCCCGGATAGGCACGGCCTGCGCTGCGTCTATCTACGGTGTCCGGACCGAACCCGCCAGGCAGGATGACATAGGAGGCTGAAGGGCCGAAGTAGTACAGAGAGCTGTAGGGGGACCAGCCGGAGTAATACCCGAATGGCGACGCGTAGTAGGGATACCACTGGTCGTACCCATACGGGCCGTACTGGTCGGCGAATCCACCGCCGCCGCCCGCATACGACGTGGTCGTGCGGGCCGGCGGCCGGCCCACGACAAACTCGTCCGGGAAGGAGAGCGCCACCATCAGGTCGATCACCTCGGTCGGCACGCCACCGTCCGCGAGCTGAATCAGGGCGCGTCCATCTATCGCCACCGTTGCCTGCGTCTCGACGAGCATCGCTTCGACCACCGCCGGGTGCGCCATCTTGCCGGCTTCGACGATGTCGTTGACGTCGAGCTGGGAAGTGCTGGCGAGCCGAGCCGCTTTCAGCGCCTGATCAAGCACTGCATCCGGCAGCGGTGTCGCGCCCGCGTCCAGAGTCGTCGATGCGCTGGCCCGTCGATAGCGACGCACCGTGACCTCTCCGCGGTCCCCCGAGCTGACGAGCTGGATATCCAACCAAGTCGTCGCGCTCGTCATGAATCCCACTCCAGACACTTGGCGGGCATCTTCGGCAGCGTCAGCGCAGGCCAGCTCCGCGCGTGCAAAGAGCCGGACACCGTCGTCGGACCAGGTGTTGCGACGAAAGCCCGTGCAGGCCGATTCGGTGACCGCGTGCTGGATGCCGTCTGCCCACAGGGTCTCGACCAGAACCGGCTCGCCGCCCGCCATCGTCGTGACGTCGACCGAAGTGGTGTCGGTCGGCGCCCCGGCTGGAGACAAGCAGACCACGACCCGCTCGGCGAAGTGCGTGACACCGTCGGGGCCTTCCGCTTCATTTGCCACAGCTGACACAGGCCCCACGGGGCCGGTCTCTTCAACCAGCTGCCAGCAACCGAGCCACGGTAGCCAGCGCGCATCGGCCGCGACGTCCGCCTGGCCCCCAGCGGCCGTGGACGTGGATGCAGCCATGAGCACGATGAGGAGACTCCAGGTTCGGAGCGCGAGGATCAGCGCTCGACGGCCGACGTAACGCACGTTCCGTCGGGGCGGCCCGGGGTTGATCATGTCGGCTCCTCTCGCGTGTGTTCTGATGTCTCGCCGATTAGAACACCACTTCGATGCCCACCGTGGACTGCAGTCCATTCAGGTCGATGTTATCAAAGCCGACGAAATCTCCGGAAAGCGGTGAGTTGGCCCAGGCGTAGCGGGTCTCGAGACTGAGGAACAGCCGACGAGTCACGCTGATGCTGGCGCCCGCCAGCACGTGCCCGCTCGCGGTCCAGCCGCTCGACTCCAGCCCGTCGTTGAAAATCGCCAGGTCGACGAAATCGACGAAATCGCCAAACTGACCGAACCGATACCACCGTGCACCGCCCCCGGCCCCGGTGTATACGGCGATGCGACTGGGCACCCATGCGAATCGGCTGATCTCGCGCCCGCGCGGTGTCAGCCAGAAGCGCAGGCTGCCACCGATCGGCACCTGCGTCAGCTTTGTCGTCTGCACGATCGGCAATTCGTCGGTATCAACGAAGTCGCGATATTCCGAGGGGATGGTGGCGCGGCTGACGCCGATTTCGCCTACCAGGTCGAGTCTGGGGCTGAGGGCCCGGCCGACCGAGAATCGGAACGTGCCGGTGTTGAAATCCCCGTCATTTACGGTCAGCAAGTCGCGTGTGAAGTCGAAGACGCCACCTGCCTGGGACGCGGCGAGCCAGCCGGCGGACGCCCCGAAAAACGTCCGTGGCCGTCCGAAGAGAAAGTCCGCGTTGCCAGGCCGTGGCGGTTGTCCGGTTGCGTTGGCGACCATCCTGGACGTGTCCGGATGTATCCCCCTCTGGTCTTCCCCGCTAGCCGCATGCGCCGCTCCTGCGACGGCTAGACTCGTCAGCATGACGATGAGGAGGGCGGCGAGGCGTCCAGGCCGGGCAGAAACCTGGTACGGCATGCGAACCCCGCGGTGGCGGTCAAGATGAGGTCGAACACTCATGTCTCATGCTGATTTTTGCAGGGATCGTACCATGGCGGTTCGGCCAATAATGGCACGTCACGGTGTCACCCGCGTCACTTGGAGACGACACAAGTGTCCTGATGTCGCGTCAGTTGGGGGACCCTTGCAAGGGAGCGACCATGACGGCAAAGACCAGGCGCCTGCTCGAGGTGGCACGGGTGCTGGGAGGCGCGGTGCTGCTAGTGCTCGGTCTCGTGGCGGTGCTGCCAGCGGCCAACGACCGCGTCTGGCAATTGAGTGTGCTCGTAACCGAGGCCGGGCACTGGGCCGTGCTGGCCTGTCCGCCGCTTTTCGCGCCGGGCTGGCGCAGCAGCCGCGCCGGTGTCAGTGGGTCGCTGCTTGGTCTGCTGGGAACGCTGCTGCTGTTGACGCCGCTGGTGCACGCTTTGGGGGTCAGCCGCGAGCTGCCGGCGGCGCTCGATGGGCGGTTCGCCAATCCCGAGCCGGCGCAGGCAGGCGTACTGTCGCGCCCGGCGCCACTGGTTGCGCGGGACCTTTTCACAGGCGTGGCGTCGTCTCCCGTCCGGGTCGAAGAGCACCTGTTCGCCAGTGTGGGTGGCCAGGAGCTGCGGCTGGATCTGTATCGCCCCGCCACGGACGGAAATGAAGACGGCCGGCCGCTCCCGGTCGTCGTCGTCATTCACGGTGGGTCGTGGCAAACTGGCAGCCGGAAGGATTTTCCGGCGCTCAACAGGTATCTGGCCTCTCGAGACTACCTGGTGGCGGCAGTCAGCTACCGGTTGGCCCCACAGTTCCGATTTCCCGCGGCGCGTGACGACGTCGCGGCCGCCATCACGTTTCTCAAGGGGAATGCGGGAAGGCTTGGCCTCGACGCGAGCCGGCTGGCGCTCCTCGGACGGTCGGCGGGCGGCCAGCTCGCCTTGGTCGCGGCCTATACGTTGCGCGATCCTGCCATCAAAGGCGTGGTGTCCTATTACGGACCGGTGGCATTGCGATGGGGCTATGCCAACCCGGCGAAGCGGTCGATCATCGACTCGAGTGGTGTACTGGACGCGTATCTGGGTGGATCGCCGGATGCCTACGGGGCGCAATATAACGCGGCGTCCCCTCTCAGTCACGTCGGTCACGGCACGCCACCGACGCTCTTGATCAATGGCCTGCGCGACGAGCTCGTCTCGCCGTTTCATGGTGAGTTTCTGTCTGACCGGCTGATGAGGTCGAACGTGCCACATCTGTATCTGCGATTGCCCTGGGCCGTGCATGGCTGCGACTATCTCTTCAACGGACCCTGTGGGCAGATCACCACCTACGCGGTCGAACGGTTTCTCTCGGAGGTGCTGTGAGCGGCGTGGTCGTCGTCGGCAGCATCAACACCGACATGGTCGTGCGTGTGCCTCGGTTGCCTCGCCCGGGCGAGACGGTGCTCGGAGGCGACTTCCGACAGGTGGCCGGTGGCAAAGGGGCCAACCAGGCGGTAGCGGCGTCCCGAGCGGGTGGCACGGTCGCGATGGTCGGGTGTATAGGGGACGATCAGTTGGGGCGTGATGCTGTCGCGGGGTTGCGCGCGGAGGGGATCGAGGTTTCACAGATCCATCGCCAGCCCGCGGTGGCGTCCGGGGTGGCGTCGGTTCTTGTCGACGCCGCCGGAGAGAACAGCATCGCGGTGGCGCCCGGCGCCAACGCCTGTCTGACCCCGGCGATGGTGCGGCAGGCCGATTCGCTGCTTGCGGCGGCCGAGATTGTCCTGGTGCAGCTGGAGGTACCGCTCGACGCTGTCGTCGAGGCGACGACCATCGCGTCGGGACACGGAGCGCGGGTCGTGCTCGACCCGGCGCCGGCACAGCCGTTGCCCGATGCGCTCTGGGGTCAGCTGTCGGTCATCACCCCCAACGCCACCGAGGCGGAAGCGTTGACCGGACGCGCGATACGCGACCAGGGGGATGCCCTGGCGGCGGCCGGCGTCCTCCGCGACCGCGGGGCGAGCTCGGCCATCGTGACGCTGGGCGCGGCCGGTGTGCTGGTGGCGACACCCCAGACTCACACCGAAATTGTCGGGCACGTGGTCGAGGCGGTCGACACGACGGCAGCCGGCGATACCTTTGCCGGTGCGCTTGCCGCGAGTCTGGCCGACGGGGCCGATCTGATCGACGCGGCCCGATTTGCCAACGCCGCCGCGGCCCTGGCGGTGACCCGCATCGGCGCCCAGCCTTCGGTACCCACACGGAACGAGATCTCCGGCATGCTGCGTGACATGGGATGATGTCGGCTGCGGCTGTCGACACCGCGACCGGTCACCGCATCACCGCCAGTCGTCGATGGCGTAGACTCCCGGCCGGTGGTACGCTGGCTCGTTCGGCCGGTGCATACAGACACCTTGGATCTCGGTGCGGAAATCTGCCCGGCGCATCGCCCGGTAGGCCTCCTCGCGCGCCAAACTGACGCCGGCGTCCACGCGGGACAGACCCCGGCTCCTGGCCAAACCGATACAGGCGCCAAGCAACCGGTCGAAACGATCGCTCACGCCGGGCCCCGGCCGTGCCGCCCCAAAACTTCACGTAGCATCCGCCTGCCCCCGCCTCCGTGTCGGCGCCCAGGTGACAGACCGCGAACGCGCCCAGCCGGTCGCCGTCCCACACCAGGACCGTCTCGCCCAGTTGCTGGGTGGCCACCGCCCGGATCTCGCGTTCGAGGTCCAGCCCGTCGTGAATCGCGTGGGTCAACGTCCGGCACTGCTGCAGCACGCCGCTTCCCTCGTCCGATCCGACCGATGCGGCCAGGTCCGGCGCCCTGGCGTCGTCGTGCCCATCCACCGGTCTTGTCATAACGGCGGTCAGGAAACGAGGAGAGAAGCCGAATTTCTGATAGAGCCCAACGTGCTTCGGGCTGTGCGGGAAGGTATACAACCCGGTGTGCGCGGTGTTCCAATCGGTGAACAGCGCCAGCGTCGGTTCCAGCAGGCGAGAGGCGACGCCGCGGTTCCACCACTCGGGGGCGACGGTCAGTGGACCGAAGAAACCGACGCTGCCCCAGGCGGTGACCAGATTCGAGCCGACCACCTTACCGTCGACCACGGCCGTCAGTGCCGCCGAAGGGTCGGCGCGCCAGCGGGATCGGACGTAGTTGCGGTCCGTCATGAACCGGTCCGGGTCGGGCGCCCCGAGAAACGTCCCGAACGCCCGCTGCATGACGCGCGTGGCTGCGGCCAGGTCCGATTCCACCAACACCCGCACCTCGACGACCGGTTCGCCCCTCGGTGATGAGTTCGCCATGCAGGTGCCGTCGTCTGTCAGATGGAACCAACAGGAAGGAGGTTCCGTCCTGACGTCATAGTACCTGTAGCGGGCCGAGGAGCACGCTTCCCGCCGGCCGTTGGGCAGGAGGCCGCCCGAGTGGCCACCCGTCCCGCGATAGAATGTGAGCGAGCACACCATGATCACACTGCGGAACCTGGAGAAATTCTACGAGCACGGGGTCAGCAAGACCTTCGTGCTTCGTCAGATCAACGCGGAGGTCGGGGAAGGAGAGTTCCTGTCGATCATGGGGCCGTCGGGCGCCGGCAAGTCGACGCTCCTCCACATCCTCGGCATGCACGACAGCGCCTGGACAGGCGAGTTCGAGTTCCTTGGCTATCCCGTTCACGCGATGAAGCCGAAGGAGCGGGCGAAGCTACACAAGCAGAATATCGGGTTCGTATTCCAGAGTTATCACCTGCTCGACGACCTGACCGTGTACGAGAATCTCGAGATCCCGCTGTCCTACCGCGACGTGAAGCGGTCCGAGCGGGACTCGATCGTCTGTGACGCGCTGGACCGGTTTCGTATCGTCGGCAAGAAAGACCTCTATCCGAGCCAGCTCTCCGGTGGTCAGCAGCAGTTGGTCGCCGTCGCCCGCGCCGTGATCGCCAGCCCCAAGCTGGTACTGGCCGACGAGCCGACTGGAAACCTCCACACGGCGCAGGGCCAGGAGATCATGGAGCTCTTCACACAGC
>JASLOY010000829.1 GCA_030745255.1 Vicinamibacterales bacterium | reverse complement strand
GACTGCGACACGGTGATCCCTCCCGACGAGCTCGACGGTGACGGCGACGGCGTGTCGACCTGCGCTGGCGACTGCGACGACACGAACGCGGCCATCAACCCGTCTGCAACCGAGGTCTGCAACGGCGTCGACGACGACTGCGACGGCCTCGTCCCCGATGACGAACTGGACCTGGACGGAGACGGCGCGTCGACCTGTGCCGGGGACTGCGACGATGGCGACGCTGGCCTGTATCTCGACGATCTGGATGGGGATGGTCTGTCCCCCTGCGACGGCGACTGTGACGACGCCGACGCCACGATCTACGACGGCGCCACCGAGCTGTGCAACGGCTTCGACGACGACTGCGACGGCGACGTCGACGAGGACGACGCCCTCGACGCGCTGACCTGGTACGAGGACGCCGATGGCGACGGATTCGGTGACCCGGCGGCCGTGACCGCCGCCTGCGATCCGCCCCCGGACCACGTGGACCTCCCGGGGGACTGCGACGACGGGGATGCGG
>JASLOY010000828.1 GCA_030745255.1 Vicinamibacterales bacterium | reverse complement strand
GGCCAGGTCCACCGCGTAGCTGGTTCCGACGACCGCGCCTGACCCGAGCGGCAGCGCGTCGGTCTCGTCACGAGCCTGGGCCAGCCGCGTATGGTCCCGTCGAAGTGCGGCCACATGGGCCAGAAAGAAGTGCGCGACGAGCATCGGCTGGGCGCGCCGCAGATGGGTGTAGGCCGGCATCAACGCCGGACCGGCGGCGGCCGCGCGGTCAGCCAGCGCGGCAACCAGCCGCACCACCGCCTGTTGGAGGACAGGCAGACGCCGTCGAAGATACAGCCGCAGGTCGAGCGAGACCTGCTCGTTGCGGGACCGGCCGGTGTGCAGCCGCCGTCCAACGTCGCCGGTCCGCTCGATCAGCTGACGCTCGACGAAGGCGTGGATGTCCTCGTCCGCACCGCTGAGGAACGCCGGCTCCCTGCGCCCACGTTCCCGAATCTCGGTCAGGGCCTCGCGGATGGCGGACGCGTCGTCGGCCGAGAGCACGCCGGCGCCGGCCAGCGCGTCA
>JASLOY010000827.1 GCA_030745255.1 Vicinamibacterales bacterium | reverse complement strand
CGCCTCAAACGCGATCTCCATCTCGATCTGCCGCTGAATGAAGGGAAGCGACAAGAGCCACGGAAGAATGCGATCGACCGCCAACGAGAGTCCTACGCCGAGCAGAATGCCGAGCACGCCACCTGCGGCAGAGAGCGTTCCTGTTTCGACCAAAAACTGCGCAATGACATGCCTGCGCGTAGCCCCCATCGCACGGCGAATGCCGATCTCCCGAGTGCGTTCTATGACCGAGGCCAGCATGATGTTCATGATGCCGATGCCACCGACGAGCAAACTGATTGCCGCAATGGCGGTCAGCAGCAGGTTCATGGCGAAGGTCGTTCGCTCGACATTGGCAAGCAACTCCCAGGGAACAACTATCGCCACGTCGCCTGTGTCCTTGTGTCCTATGGCGATGACCCGGCGGACTCGCTCGGACATCGGGAGTACACGATCAGCGTGCGGTGCCTCGATGTAGATCTCGGAGTACCGGGTCTCCTCGCCAGAAAACGATCCGCTGACCCGA
>JASLOY010000826.1 GCA_030745255.1 Vicinamibacterales bacterium | reverse complement strand
GGACTCGGTCCTCGCGTTCGACACCGAGTCGCAGGAGTTCGTCATCCTGCGGGTTCCCTACCCGGTCGGGTTCTACTCGCGCAGCGTCGACGGGCGGATCGACGATCCGAACGCTGGCTGGAAGGGCCGCGGGCTGTGGTCTGCCTACGCGACGACCGCGGTGTGGCACCTGGAGGGCGGGAAAGGGACGCAGGGAAAAGTCGTGAAGTTCCAGATCCGGCCCGAACCTCTGGCGCGATGAACCGGTGAGTGGATGAACGATGAACCGATGGGCCATTGAGAAACGCTCCCGTGAAACACCCTAGCGTTCGAGGAGTTCGCCACCGTCGCCGTCGGCTCCGTGATCGCATGGGTGACGAAGACGCCGGTGCGGTCGACATCGGGATGCGGCTTTTTCCAGCCGTGCTCACCGCGGCGCCCGTGTTTGGCGGCGGCCCATTCACCCTCGACGAAGCCAGCTGATCTGCGATCGCCGCTCAGGCGAGACGGGGCAGACCTGCACCAAC
>JASLOY010000825.1 GCA_030745255.1 Vicinamibacterales bacterium | reverse complement strand
AAATCGCCACGGTAGCGGGTTCCGGCCAGCAACGCCCCCATGTCGAGGGCGAAGATGGTGGCCCCGGAAAGGACTTCGGGCACTTCCTTTTCAACGATTCGTTTCGCCAGCCCTTCGGCGATGGCCGTCTTGCCGACGCCGGAATCGCCGACGTAAAGGGGATTGTTCTTGTTGCGTCGGCAAAGAATCTGAATGGTGCGCTCGATTTCATTCTGGCGGCCGATCAACGGGTCGATGCGGCCTTCCTCGGCCTTGCGGTTGAGGTTGACGCAATAGGCTTCCAGCGCCTCTTCGCCCTTTTGCGTCACCTTGTCCTCGGCGGCGTCCACGTCGGCGCCGCGGACGGTCTGCGGGCGCGATTCGCCGGTTACCTTGGCGATGCCGTGGGAAATGTAGTTGACCGCGTCGAGGCGGCTCATATCGTGCAGTTGCAGGAAATAGACGGCGTGGGATTCCCGTTCCGAAAACAACGCCACCAAAATATTGGCGCCGGTGACTTCCTCGCG
>JASLOY010000824.1 GCA_030745255.1 Vicinamibacterales bacterium | reverse complement strand
AGGTCAGCACGGTGTTCGCCATCGCCGCCGAGGCGCCTCTCAGCGTCACCAACCACATTTCGGACGATCCCGAGGGGATACTGGAGAGCGTCTGCTCGGCGATGAGCACCATCGCCCACAACAACGCCGTCAGCAGCGGCTCGTGCGCCGTGGTGATCGGCCCCGAGCACGCGGCCACCATCGCCTCGAAGGGATGGACGCGCCACGACGTGCGGAGTTTCCTGTGGATGAACACCAAGAACACTTTCGCCGACGTCAGCTTCTCTCATCGCTACGGAAAAATTTACAACCGCAACCTGCCGCGCTGGTACGGGCGCGAGCCGGAGGCGCGGATTCCCATCGTGCCGGGTCCCGAGAATATTCATCTTTTCGTCCTGGGCGGGGAGGCGGGCCGGTTCTCGGCTTTCATCCCCGGATGGGGGCACATGACGAACCCGGTGCTGCGGGCGATCGACGACAGCGAGCCGGCCTCGGGGCCGGTCTGCGTGGACGGCACCTGCATGCTTTAGG
>JASLOY010000823.1 GCA_030745255.1 Vicinamibacterales bacterium | reverse complement strand
CATCTCCGCCCCGAACTCGTACAGGAATTTCTTGTCTCCCGTGGCGTTCACGTATTTCTTCAGGGCGTACATGATGTCTGCGTTGATATGGTACTGGGCCGTTCCCGCGGCGTAATAGGCGGACGCTTCTGCTCCATTGATCGTTCGCCAGGGAAAGACGGCCCCCTTTTTGTGCAATTCCCGGGCCCGTTCACGGGCTTTGTCCAGCATTTCGTATCGGAACCGGAGAAGATTTTTCGCGATGCGAGGGGTCGTATAAATCAAAAAGGGAAGGACGTAGATCTCGGTGTCCCAGAAGTAGTGGCCCTCGTACCCTTGCCCGGTTAGTCCCTTAGCGGACACACCGCCTCCTTCGGCCCGGACAGTCGCCTGAAAGAGCTGAAACAGGTTCCAACGCAAAGCTTGTTGCACCATTCCGACGTGCGTTCCCTTTCCGTCGTCCTCTGCGGTGATATCGCTTCTTTTCCAAAAATCACCGACGTATTCCCGCTGGGACTTGAGGAGCGCGTC
>JASLOY010000822.1 GCA_030745255.1 Vicinamibacterales bacterium | reverse complement strand
CGCGCGGTCGAAAGTGGGCGCGATCGTCGTCAACAAGGAGGCGGTCGGCGACGCCGCCTACAACCGCACGTTCGCGGTCGACACGTCGCTGACACCGCACCCGTTCTTGACAGTCACCGGCTTCGTGGCTAAAACCGAGACGCCGGGCCTCTCGAGCCAGGATGCGGCGGGCCACGTCAACGCCACCTGGCTCAGCCCGGCGTATCGGATCTACTCCGAGTACACCGACCTCCAGGAGAACTTCAACCCCGAGGTCGGTTTCGTGCCGCGCATAGGCATCCGCCGGTCGAAGCTGCACGCGCAGTGGAATCCGCGCCCCGGCCGGTGGGGCATCCGGTCGATGGACCCGATGATGAACATCGAGCACACGACCGACCAGCACAATCGGCTGCTGACGCGACGTGTGCATCACATGATCGGCGTCCAGTTCGAGGACGGTTCGAATCTGACGTTCATCACGAACAAGCAGTTCGAGCTACTCGACGTGCCGTTTCAGATAACGAGCGACGTC
>JASLOY010000821.1 GCA_030745255.1 Vicinamibacterales bacterium | reverse complement strand
CGCACCGTAAAGCGCGCGCTCGCGGAACTAAGCGACGCCGGTGTGCTGCACTTCGGCACAGTGACCGAGGATAGCGACCGGCGGACAGCGGTGCGGATCCGCATCGACTACGACGCCCTCACCAGGCTTGGAAGTCGGCGCCGTGCCGACTCAACGGCGGGGAAGTCGGCAGAATGCCGACTCGATGTCGACGAATCTCAGTCAGAATGCGGATCCCCGCCGTCCCCAATACAACTCCAGAAGAAACTCCAGAATTGTCCTGGCGGACAACTTCGGGTTCCAGAAATGGGAGGGGAGCTTCGCGAAGGCGACCAATGCCCCAAGTGTCAGACACACGCCCTCCGCATCCGCTTCAAGACCGACTCGGCCTCACGAACGAAGCAGCGCTTTCTGGCGTGCAGCGGTTACGAGTCGGGCGGATGCCGCGGCTTCACGTGGAACCTCGGCTCGTCGGCCTATGAACCCTCTCAGCGCGTGCTGTCACAGGCTTTGGTAGGCGCGCGGCACGTTTC
>JASLOY010000820.1 GCA_030745255.1 Vicinamibacterales bacterium | reverse complement strand
CGATCGCCCACGGTCAGTTGGTTGGGGCGCTCCAAGGGACC
Organism: Vicinamibacterales bacterium; assembly: GCA_030745255.1. GTDB lineage: Bacteria > Acidobacteriota > Vicinamibacteria > Vicinamibacterales > UBA8438 > NP936. The sequence continues at coordinate 471 of JASLOY010000820.1, read as the reverse complement.
GATGCAGGTCTGGAACGAACCGGGGTGGCGGCCACCATTGGTCGCGCCGGATTCCAGGCGCACGACGGCTTCATCTACGAGACCCTCACCGCCCGCGGCGGCGTGCTTGTCGCTATTGACAACGAGTCCCGAGCGGCGGACGCGCTGGCCATCCTGCATTCCTACGGCGGGGGAAACGCCGCGATCGGCGCCTGGACAGGACGCGTCTAATATAGTCGGGGCTTCGCCCCGAACCCCACGTGGCCGCTACGCGGGGACCCCGAGAGTCCCGCTCCGCGGCGGCGGGGCGCGCCGTGCGCGCGCTGGGCCGTCGCCGGCGCCGAACGAGCACAGAATTCTCGTTTCGGGCCGGACAACGGCCTACCGGAGAGAGGACAATCGGGCGCTCAGCGGAGACCGATGGGCGTGGGCAGCTCACCGCGCGGTGACGCGGCAAGTGTTGGCTCAGCATACCTTTAGGCAGATGTTCTC
>JASLOY010000081.1 GCA_030745255.1 Vicinamibacterales bacterium | reverse complement strand
CGCAGGTCCTGCAGCGGCGTGCGCGACGAGGTCGCGCTCGGATCGCGCCGGGGCGTCACGAACGGCGACCGCTGGTGGAGGGCGTTTTGACCACCACCGAGACGTCGCGTCGTGTCGATTGCTTGTTGCCCAGCGACCGGTGCCACCGCCGCTGCACCGATAGCGCCGGCCGCCCCCGCGAGAACCTCCCGCCGAGTCAGCCGCCCCCGCCGTTGTGCCCTCGACGCCGTTCCTGGCCTGTTCGCCATAAGCCCGGTCTCCTGCCTGGGTGCTCCCGCTGGCTTGGTCGGGAGCAAGGTGTCGGAGTCCGTATTATCTGCTCAGGCGGCACGGTTGAGAACCACCTTCGGCGAGCCCAGCGACTTGGCTCACAGCTCGCGCGGGGTCCGGGGCGTAGCCCCGGCTAAGCCAGTGATCGGAGCGGGCGGATGATCTCATCCGGTTCTGGAAACCGGTGCTCCGCCTGCTTCGAGAAGATGAGCTCGCCGTCGGCGACCACATCGAATTGACCGCGCGCGCCTTCCACGACCTCGGCTTCGATGCCGAGAGCGCCCTTGATCGAGGCCGCCAGACTGGTGGCCTTCGGCAGGTAGTTTCAAACTTTGCAGTAGCTGATTGAGACCTGCATGACGCGCCGATGTTACTGCACCCTGGTTGCCGGAGCAATCGACGGTGATCACCGGCGGGGCAGCGAATGGGGGATGATGCGTGGCACACGCTGCTGATACGCGCGGTAGTCGTCACCGAATCGATCCACGAGCTCCCGCTCTTCGAGGACCGTCACCAGATAGAGCACCGGCACGCAGGCCGCCGCCAGGATCCAGGTTGCCAGGTAGTTGGCCAGCATCGCGATCGATAGTGCGATGAGCCCGCCTGCCAGATACCGAGGGTGGCGAACCCACGCATAGGCACCCGTCTGGAGCAGCCGGCCAGGGTCGCTGCCCGGACGCAGCTCCGGCACACCGACCAGGATGGCCGGCTTCAGCTGACGCTTGCAGTAGGCATCAGCCCCTGCCGCCAACCCCATCATCACGACGCCGGCAGCGACGAGCCAGGCGTGAGTCCCAAACTCGATCTCCAGTAGACGGTTCCTGTTCAGATAGATAGCTGTGCCAACCGCGGCCATGATGCCCAGATTCACGGTGTAGGTCGCCGCAAGCCCGGTGCGGCGCCAGAAGCCCACAAGTGGATGGATGAGGAACCAGAACAAGAACGCCGGCGGGAACGTGATGATCATCGCCACGGCGACCACATACCGCGCGGTGTCCATGCCTCCAGTCTATCGCTCGTGGAACTTGATCCTGGCCGAACGGCTGTGAAAGCCTGACGCCGTGGATGCGTCACCGTTGGCGATCACGTCAGCCGATATCACGACCCTCGACGTGGATGCGATCGTCAACGCCGCCAATACGAGCCTGCTGGGCGGCGGCGGTGTCGACGGAGCAATCCATCGGGCGGCGGGTCCGGAACTAGTGGCCGAGTGCCGCACGCTCGGCGGATGCGAGACCGGCGATGCGAAGATCACGCACGCGCACCGCCTGCCGTCCCGGTACGTCATCCATGTCGTCGGCCCGGTCTGGCACGGTGGGTCGCACGGCGAGGCAGACCTGCTGGCCTCCTGCTACCGTCGTGCGCTCGAGCTGGCGGTGGCGCATGGTCTGCGCACCATTGCCTTCCCGGCGATCAGCTGCGGTGCCTATGGCTACCCGGTCGACCGGGCCGCCGAGGTCGCCGTCAGCGCAGCGACAGAGTTTCTGCAGACCGACTCGTCGATCGAACAGGTGTTGTTCGTCTGCTTCCAGTCCGCTGTGCAGGCGGCCTACGAGGCCGCGCTGAGCGACGCGCCCGGCGCGCAGGCCAGGTGACGCCGCGTGTGCGCGGGAGGTGAGGATGGTCCCAGCTGGGCCGGGCCAGGATGCACGGACGTCGGCGTCGAGTCAGCCGCGACTCGAGCATGTCGGTGGCGTCGTGCTCGATCTCGACGGCACGGTGTATGACGAGCGAGGCCTCATTGCAGGCGCCGCGGAGGCGGTCACGGCCATCCGCTCGGCCGGCCTAGGTCTCCGGTTCGCCACGAACACGTCGAGAGAGCCTCGCGCGGCCCTGGTCGAGCGCCTTCGGAGCCTGGGCGTGGATGCCGGTCTGGACGAGGTGCTCACGGCGCCTCGTGCGGCAGCGGCGTGGCTCGCGTCTCACGGCTTGACGCAGATCTCCCTGCACGTCGCTGCGGCGACGGTCGAGGAGTTCGCCGCTTTCACGATCGTAGAGCAGAGCCCGCAGGCGGTCGTGGTCGGAGATCTCGGCGATGAGTGGTCCGTTGACCGGCTGAATCGCGTGTTCCGGCACGTGCTCGGCGGTGCCCACCTTCTGGCGATCCAGAAGAATCGCTACTGGAGGCATGGCGGCGCACTGTGTCTCGATGCGGGCCCGTTCGTGGCCGCGATCGAGTACGCCACCGGTGCGATCGCCGTCGTGGCCGGCAAGCCGAGCAAGCAGTTCTTCGAGGCCGCCGCGTCCGCTCTCGCCGTCTCGGCGGCCGATCTCGTTGTTGTCGGTGACGACGTGCGCGCCGACGTCGAAGGCGCGCGTCTGGCTGGTGCCCGAGGGGTGCTCGTCAGGACCGGCAAATTTCACCCGGCGGACCTCGACGACGCGGACCTGCATCCGGACCGCGTCCTCGATTCGATCGCGGACCTACCGGCGGCACTGGGAATCTGAGGAGCGGTTCCGGGGAGGTAGGTGGCATGAGCGCCTGGAGCCTGAAACTCGTGGCCTGAAGCCGGGCCGCAGCCTGCGGAGTGTCGGCCCGCAGACAATGCCAATGACCGAGCACGAGCCCTTCATCCGTCAGTGCATCGCCTTGTCGGAAGAGGCGGTTCGGCTCGGCGACGAGCCGTTCGGCGCATTGCTCGTGGTCGATGGCGACGTGCGCCTGACGGCGCAGAACCGTGTCGTCACCGAGGCGGACCCGACTCGCCACGCCGAGCTGCTCCTTGTCAGTGAAGCGTGCCGCCGGCTCGAACCCTCCGCCCTGGAGCGCGCCACGCTCTATACCAGCACCGAGCCGTGTGTGATGTGCTGCGGCGCCATCTACTGGAGCCGGATCCCGCGTGTGGTCTATGGCTGTTCGGCCGTCGAGCTGGGCGCGCTCGTTGGCGGCAGCCTGGTCATTCCCTCGCGGCAGGTGTTTGGCAGCGGCAGACGCCCCGTCGAGGTGGTCGGCCCGGTGCTCGAGACCGAGGCGCTCGCGGTGCACCGTGTCTACTGGCCCGCGCAGTGATGTTCTCCTGCCTTCCGCCTTCGACAACGCCCTATCTGAATGAGAAGCCGGCGAAGCCCTCCAATTTCTTCTGACTCCTGACTTCTGACTTCTCGAGTCCTCGATGCGGTATCGTGGAACCGGGCCGACGCATGGTCAGGGGAGGGTCAACGATGTTGTTCAACGACAGCAAGCGGCGTATCCCGTCGGCGTCCGAGGCGCTTCCCGGTCGGACCGAGCCGATGCCGGTGCCCGACACGCACTTCGTCAACGGCGCGCGTCTCAGCCCACCTTTTCCCGGGGGGCTCGAGCAGGCGGTGTTCGCGATGGGCTGTTTCTGGGGAGCCGAGCGCGTGTTCTGGCAACTTCCTGGGGTCTACAGCACCGCCGTCGGATACGCCGGCGGGCTCACGCCGAATCCGACCTACCAGGAGGTCTGCACCGGTCAGACCGGTCACACCGAGGTCGTGCTCGTCGTGTTCAACGCAACGGACATCGGCTACGGGGAGCTGCTCAGGCGGTTTTGGGAAGGGCATGACCCCACGCAAGGGATGCGCCAGGGAAACGATGTCGGCACCCAGTATCGTTCCGCGGTCCACTACTTCAGCGACGCACAGCGCGAGTCGGCGGAGACGACAAAGCGCGCCTACGAGGAGGCGCTGCAGCAGGCCGGCCACGGCCCGATCACGACCGAGATCGTGGCCGCGCCCGAGTTCTACTACGCCGAGGACTATCACCAGCAGTATCTGGCCAAGAACCCGAACGGCTATTGCGGGCTCGGAGGCACCGGCGTCTCCTGCCAAATCGGGCTCCCGGTTTAGGCCGGAGCCAGAGCGCCCAAAGCCCAAGGCCTATAGCCCAGAGCCTCAGGGTGGCCTCTGACATGCGCCGGACCAGCAAGTGCGCGCGGCTGATAGCCGCGCTTGTCTCCTCACTGTGTGCCCCTCCCCTTGCCTTTGCCGCGCAAGAGGCCGTCGACGCATCACCCCAGGACACCCAGACGACGCGTCCACGCGTCGGTCTCGCCCTCGGCGGTGGGAGCGCGCGCGGCCTGGCGCATGTCGGCGTGCTCGAGTGGCTCGAAGAACATCGGATTCCGGTCGACGTCATCGCCGGCACCAGCATCGGTGGACTCGTCGGCGGCGGCTATGCCACGGGCCGATCGGCAGCCGAGGTCAGAGACCTCATCGAGGCGATCGACTGGGACGCCATGTTCCAGGGCGAGGTCGAGTACGCGCTGAAGGCATTCCGGCGGAAAGAGGACCGGCGAGACTTTCCTGTGCGTCTAGAGCTCGGTCTGCGCGACGGGCTGCGCCTGGCGCCCGGGCTGGATCCAGGGCACTACATTGGCCTGTTCCTCAGCCGGCTGGTGCTGCCTTTCGCCGCACCGCTCGATTTCGATGACCTGCCGATTTCGTTTCGCGCCGTGGCGTCAGACCTCGAAGCGGCGGTTCCCGTAGAGCTGGATAGCGGCTCGCTGGCTGCCGCGCTACGCGCCACCATGGCGATTCCAGCCATCTTCGAACCGATCGAGATCGGTCACCGCCTGCTGGCCGACGGCGGGCTGCTGAACAACGTGCCAGCCGATGTGACGCGTGAGATGGGGGCCGGGGTCGTCATTGCGGTCGACGTGAGCGCGCCGCTCGAGGACCGGGACGCGCTCCGCTCGTTGGTCGGCGTGGCGAACCAGGCGATCGGCGTCATGATGGTGGCGCGCACCAGACAGGTGCTCGATGACGCCGCCGACCATGTCATCAGACCGATCGTCGACGACATCGGGGCCAACGGCTGGCGCGCGTTCGAGGAGATTCGCCAGCGCGGCTACGACGCGGCGGCGGCTCTGGCCGACCGCCTGACCCCGCTGTCACTCGATCGCGACGCCTGGGACCGCCATCTGGAGGAGCGCCGTCGACGTCGCCCGGCCGCCTCTGTCGAGCCGGCATTCGTCCGCGTCGACGGTGTGGACGCAGACGTGGCCGCCGATATCGGCCGGCGGCTCGATCCGGACATCGGGGCGCCCCTGGACCCGGGTCGGTTCGAGCGTCGGCTTACGACGCTGGCCGGCGCCGGGCGCTACGGCAGTCTGGCGTACGATGTCGTGCGGCAGGACGGTCGGCACGGGCTGGCGGTGCACGTGCGAGAGAAGTCGCATGGCCCTCCCTTCATCAATCTTGCCCTCGAGCTCGACAACCGCGCCGATGCCGTCGAGCTCGGGTTCGGTGCGCGGCTCACCGCCTATGACGTCGGCGGGCGAGACAGCGAGGCGCGCCTCGATCTCGCGCTCGGGTCCGATCTTGGTCTCGAGGCCGAGTATCTGCGCCCGATCGCCGGCTCACCCTTGTTCGTTGCGCCCCGGATCAGGCTGCGCAGCCGCACGCAGCAGTTCGCGCTCGAGAGCGACCCGGTCGCCAGCTTTCGCACCCAGCGGGCGCAGGCCGGCGGGGATCTCGGTGTCACACTGGGCACGGCGAGCGAGCTGCGTCTGGGCTACGACATCGGTGTGGTGGATGCTCGTGTCCGAGTCGGCACGCCGGTGTTGCCGCCGTCGCAGGGGCGCGAGCATGGGGCGCGTCTTCGCTGGATCTACGATGGCCACGACGACTGGATCGTGCCCAGCCGCGGCACCCGGCTGGTCACCGAAGTCAGGTGGCTCGTCGAGGCGCCGGAGCAGTCGCGCGATCTCAGACAGGCGACGCTCGACAGCACGACGTTCATGTCCGCCGGTGACGCAGGTCGTTTCTTCGTTGCCCTTGCGGGTGCCACCTCATTCGGCGACGCGGCCTCGCCCTTCTATCAGTTCACGCTCGGTGGCCCGTTCCGGCTGGGGGCGTTCGATCTGGACCAGTTTCGCGGATCCCACACGGCCTACGTGGGCGGCGGCTACATGCACCGGCTCGGGCGGTTGCCGGATCTGGTTGGGGGGCCGATCCATCTCGTCGGGTGGCTTGAGTCAGGCAGCGCGTTCGAGACTCCGCGCGACGCGGTGGTGCACTCGGATCTGTCCGGGGGGCTGCTGGTCGAGACGCTCATGGGGGCGCTGCTTGTCAGCGCCAGCATCGGCGACGACGGGTCCGGGGCGTTCTACGTGGCCCTGGGCCGCCCGTTCTGGTAAGGGCCCGCGCAAGAATGCCTTTCCATTTTCGGCCGCCGACGCATCCCGTCAAGGGCGGCGCTGGGCATTTGCTCAGCGGGGTCGAATACCGCCCGTATGCTCCCTCCTCGCGCCTGGCACTGGCCGGACGCGGCATGAGTACGACACCTCAAGATCGGACCTTATTCTTGCGCGGACCCTAAACGCCGCCGGCCGGCTTCGCGGCGCGGTCTCCGAGTTGTAACATTGATCCTGACTGCTGACCTTTAGGGCACTTGCCTCCCATGGCGACATTCAAGACCGAGCCTCGGACGAAAGAACCGGACCCCCCGACGGCCAACGCCGCGTCGCGCGATACGGTCGGCAAGGAGCAGATAACGCGCGCGGCGGGTTTCCGGCGCCTGCTCGAGACCACCAGCATCGTGCAGTGGGAGGCGGATGCGCGCACCTGGGCCTTTACCTACGTGGGGCCGCAGGCGGTGCGGCTGCTCGGCTATCCCATCGAGCGATGGTATGAGCCCGACTTCTGGGTGGCCCATGTGCATCCCGACGACCGGGACGAAGCGGTGCGTTTCTGCGAGCAGGCCGCGCAGGAACGGGACGCATACGAGTTCGAATACCGGATGATCTCCGCCAGTGGACAGATCGTGTGGCTGCACGATGTCGTCGCGGTCGATCGTCTCGACGGTGCTCCGGCCGTCATCCGCGGTTTTCTGATCGATGTCACCCAGCGAAAACGCGCCGAGGCGACAGCGCGTGCCAGCGACGCCCGGCTCCGGCAGCTCATCGAGCAGGCTCCCGATGCGATCATCGCGGTGCGGGCCGATGGCCAAATCGCGTTCGTCAATCGCCGGGCGGAACGGATGTTCGGGTACCGGCGGGGCGATCTCGTGGGGGAGCCGTTCGAGATTCTCATGCCAGGGCAGCTCGATGTCGAACGCCTGGCCAGGGACCACGCGACCGAGGCAGCGCAGCCATTGAGCCGGATCGGCGACGGAGTGGAGCCGGTCACCGGCGTCTGCCGCGATGGGCGCTCGTTTCCGGCCGATGTGAACCTCAGCTCGCTCGAGACCGATGAAGGCATGGTCGTCGTCACCACCATTCGGGACATCTCGGAACGGCTCGCAGCGGAGACGGCACGTCGCGAGAGCGAGGAGCGATTCCGTCTCGCCGCAACGCTGGGAGCCGACATCATCGGCGAGACGGACATCGAGACGAGACAGGTCGAGTGGTCCGGCAAGGTGGACGAGGTGCTGGGGTACGAGCAAGGTGAGTTTCCCCGAACCGTTGAAGGATGGGCGGCGCAGCTTCATCCAGAAGACCGCGACCGGGTGATGTTACTCGGCAAGGAAGCGAACGACCGGTTGAGAGGGATGCAGACTGAGTATCGGATACGGGCGAAGGACGGGTCGTATCGACACTGGACGGTGCGGACCGCGCCGATTCTGGACGGTCCGGGTCGACCGACGAAGATAATCAGTGTCTGTTCGGACGTCACCGACCAGGTCGTCGCCCGGGCCGAGGCGCTCCAGCATCGCGACGCCCTGGCTCATGTCGCCCGTGTCAGCTCGCTTGGCGAGCTGACCGCCACGCTCGCGCACGAGCTGAACCAACCGCTGGCGGCGATTCTCAGCGACGCCCAGGCTGCCGCGCGGCTCCTCGACCGGGACCAGCCCGACGTGCCGAAGATCCGCGAGGTGCTTCGCGACATCGTGGCCGACGATCGCCGGGCCAGTGCAATTATCCAGCGGCTGCGGGACATGATGCGGAGGGACAGCGCCGCGCGCGAGCGGCTCGATCTGTGTCAAGTGGTGCGCGAGGTCCGCGAAATCATGCGCAGCGGGCTGACGATGCGCGGCATCACGGTCGTGCCCGACTTTGCCGCCGACTTGCCGACGGTGGTGGCGGACCGGATTCAGATCCAGCAGGTGGTCATGAATCTGGTCACCAACGCGATGCAGGCGATGGATGGGCTCGTCGAGGCGCGTCTCACGCTGCGGGTGCGGTGTCGCGACGACGGGTGGCAGATCGTGTCGGTCATCGATAGTGGGCCCGGGATCGAGCCGTCGATGGTCGACACACTGTTCGAGCCGTTTACCACCTCGCGTGCCGGCGGACTGGGCATGGGGCTCTCGATCTCGCGCAACATCATCGAGTCGCACAGTGGCCAGATCTGGGCCGAGAACGGCCCCGATGGCGGCGCGTCCGTCAGCTTTGGTCTGCCCCCGGGTGGATCTGCTCAATGACCGTCGAGCCCAAGGTGTTCGTCGTCGACGACGACCGGTCGGTGCGCCGAAGCGTCGTGCGGTTGCTCGAGACGGCGGGTCTGCGGGTCGAAGGGTTTCCCTCGGCCGAGGCGTTTCTCGAGCGGGAGCGGCCCGTCGGCCCCGGCTGTGTCGTGCTCGACGTGCGGATGCCTGGCATCGGCGGGCTCGAGCTCCAACGGCGTCTCACGGCGGCCGGATGGTCGACACCAATCGTGTTCATCACCGGGCACGGCGACGTGCCGATGAGCGTCGAGGCGATGAAGCATGGCGCGGTCGACTTTCTGCTCAAGCCATTCGATGACGAGTCGCTGCTGGCTGCCATCGATCGCGCGATCGGAAGCACTTGGAGGAGCTCCGAGTCCGATATGACCGCCTCACGCCTCGACAGCAACAGGTGTTTGCACTGGTCGCCACCGGGATGCTGAACAAGCAGATTGCAGCCCAATTGGGGACCACCGACGCCACCATCAAGGTCCACCGAGCGCGAGTCATGACCACCATGCAGGCTGACTCCCTGGCGGATCTCGTCCGTCAGGCTGAACGCCTGCAACTCGGGCCGTCGAGCGGCGCTGCCCCACAAGTCTGATCGGCCAGACCGGGCAAACCGGTCCTGCCGGTGGTCCGGCATTAGACCAAGGTCTAATGGCGTCGCCCCCGTAAGTGACGGTATCTTAAGGGCACTGCGAACAAGGGTGTTCGGTCTGGTCGCGGCTTGCGGTTACTACGATCGCCCGATTGGGCGGTACAAGCCAGCGGGCTCGGTAATCAGAGTGTCCGGGTTCCGTCGCAACGCAACATCATCATCCTTCGTAGCGCTCGACTACACACGACCTTCCTCGGGTAACACTTCTTTTCATCCCGGCAGCGACCAGACCACCGCCTGAGGCGGGGCCCGATGGGCTCCGTCGGTTGGCCCCCGCTGGGCGACGCCGGCTGATATCATCGCGGTTTCGGAGGAGAAGCCGAGCCCTGGAGCGTCAGGGCCGCCGAAATACGCCGGAGACGTGGAATGCACGAGGATCGGGTCATTGCGAGTGTGGAAGCCCAGGAGATTCTCGACAGCCGGGGGAACCCGACGGTCGAGGTCGAGGTATCGCTGGGTGGTGGGGCAACCGGCCGCGCCGCGGTGCCGTCGGGCGCGTCGACCGGCGAGCTCGAGGCGGTCGAGCTGCGCGACGGCGACGAGGGCCGATATCTCGGCAAGGGTGTGCTCCGGGCGGTCCAGAACGTCAACACCGAAATCCGCGACGCGCTGATCGGTCTCGACCCGACCGGCCAGGCGGAGATCGACCAGACGTTGCGCGACCTCGATGGCACCGATAACAAAGGCCGTCTTGGTGCGAACGCGATCCTCGGCGCATCGCTCGCCGTCGCGAAGGCGGCGGCGGCCGCCGCCCATCTGCCGCTCTACGCCTATCTGGGCGGTGACCTCGGGCGCGACCTGCCGGTGCCGATGATGAACGTGCTCAACGGCGGCGCCCACGCCGACAACAACGTCGATATCCAGGAGTTCATGGTGATTCCGGTCGGCGCCCCTAGCTTTGCGGAGGCGTTGCGAGTAGGCGTCGAAATCTTTCACCACCTGCGTGCGGTGCTGCGGGATGCCGGGCATCAGACGGCGGTGGGGGACGAGGGCGGCTTCGCGCCGAACCTCGACTCGAACGAGGCCGCGCTGGACGTGCTGATGCTGGCGATCGAGCGGGCCGGCTATCGTCCAGGCGACGACGTCTACCTCGCCCTCGATGTCGCGGCCTCCGAGCTCTATGACAAGCAGGACGCCTGCTACCGGCTCTCGACCGATGGGAAGGCGGAGCGCAGCTCGTCCGACATGGTCGACTGGTGCCGCCGGCTCGTCGAGGCCTACCCGATCCTGTCGGTCGAGGACGGGCTCGCAGAGGACGACTGGGATGGCTGGTCGGCTTT
>JASLOY010000819.1 GCA_030745255.1 Vicinamibacterales bacterium | reverse complement strand
CGACGACGCGGCTGCTCGTCAACACCGGCGGCAGCCCGCGCTCCTACGACATCACCGACATCCCCGCCTGGCTGAGCGTCGAGCCGCGCTCGGGCACGATTCTGCCCGGCTCGCAGCAGAGCGTCACCTTCACGGTCGACGGTCCGCAGGTCGGCGCCGGCTCCCTCCTGGAGACGGTGTTCGCCTCGGGGTCCCTCGGCGACGAGCCGCGTCTGGTGGACATACGCGTCCTGTGTCCGCCCCCCGAGTGGGGCACCGTGAACCCCGCCGCCTATCAGCACTCGATGTCGATCACGGCGACGGTGTCGACCGATGCCGACACGTCGGACGACGTCTTCGATCGCGTCGGTGTGTTCATCGACGGTGAGCTGCGCAGCGTCGAGGAGGTGCAGTTCGTCGAAGGCCTGGTCGCCGCCGGCCAGTACCCGTACGAAGTGTTCCTCACCGTCTACGGCAACGGTTCCGAGGACGCCGGCAAGGAGCTCGAGATCCGCGTCTGGGACGCCTCTGCCTGC
>JASLOY010000818.1 GCA_030745255.1 Vicinamibacterales bacterium | reverse complement strand
GACTCTCTCCCATCACAACATCCTGAACAACGGGTTTTTCACCGGGCAACGCCTGCGTCTTACCCCACGGGACCGTGTCTGCCTACCCGTGCCTTTCTACCACTGTTTCGGTATGGTCCTGGGCAACCTGGCCTTTATGACCCATGGCGCCGCCATCGTCATACCTGGCGAGGCCTTTGACCCAAAGGCCTGCCTGGAAACCGTGCAGGACGAGTCGTGCACCGCCCTGTACGGTGTGCCGACCATGTTCATCCGTATGCTGGAGGAACCGGAGTTCGATTCATACAGGCTGGACACACTCAGGACCGGTATCATGGCGGGTGCACCGTGCCCGGTGGAGGTGATGCGCCGGGTAGTGGACCGTATGAATATGCGAGAGGTGACCATCTGCTATGGGATGACCGAGACCTCGCCGGTGTCCTTCCAGTCCGAGGTTGACGATGACATCGAGCACCGGGTGTCTACGGTCGGGTCGATCCATCCACACGTGGAGTCCAAGATCGTCGACCCTGAGAC
>JASLOY010000817.1 GCA_030745255.1 Vicinamibacterales bacterium | reverse complement strand
CACGACGATGCCGCCCGCGGTGGTCAACGCGGCGCTGTTGATCGGCGTCCGCGTCCGATGCCGCCACAGTACCTCGCCAGTCCGCATGCTCAGCGCCAGAAGCTCGCCGAGGTGGTCCGGGCTGTCGGGATGGAAATGGTTCGTTCGCCGCACCGGGCCGGCGCCCCCACCACCTGCACGCCGTTCGACCGGGCCGAAGGTTCCGGTTTCGCAGTTCAGGTTGAGCGGGATGTAGAAGGCTTCGACTTCTGGGTGATACGCCATCGCCCGCCAGCTCTTGAAACCGGCGGTGCTCGGGCACCAGTGGATTTCCTCACCAATCTCCTGGAGCATGCCTTCCCGGTAGGTCACCTCGCCCGTGACCGGGTCCAGATCGACCAGGGACTGATACCCGATGTCGCGCGCGCTCCGGAAGCCGCCGGTCTCGAGGTCGAGCTCCCACAGGACGCCGAGCTTCCCCATGGTGAAGACCGAGCGTCGACCGTCGTACTCGACGAGGATTCGCTCGAACACCTC
>JASLOY010000816.1 GCA_030745255.1 Vicinamibacterales bacterium | reverse complement strand
GAGAACAAAGTTTTTGCACCTTCTGTTACCCGGGGTAAAGAGATTATTTGGGCTCGCGGCGCCGCAACCACCGGTCCCCCCTACCTCGCCCGAGCGGCCGAAGAACACAGCGGCCCCCACATGCCGTGGTTCTGGGAAGGAGAACTTCAAGGCGGCGGTGTGCTGAACGATATGATGTGTCACTCAGTAGAAGAGGCGAGATTCATGCTGACGCCTCCCGGAGCTAAGCGCGACGTACTGACACCATTAAGCGTGAACGCCTATGCCGCCTGCCTGAAATGGCAGCGCCCAGAGTATGCAAAAATCCTGTCAGATAACAGTGGGGGAAAAACAGACTATCTCAAAAGGCCGGCGGAAGATTTTGCCCGCTCACTCGTCGAATATGTAACCGAGGGCGGTGAGAAAGTAGTGGTGGAGACCACCACATCTTGGTGCTTCGTTGGTGCAGGATTAAGACTCAGTTTGGAGCTATTCGGACCGGAGTTTTCCTTGTTTGTAAATACACTCGACTCTGATC
>JASLOY010000815.1 GCA_030745255.1 Vicinamibacterales bacterium | reverse complement strand
TCCCGCGGGCCATCCATTTCCACCTCGTTGACTGGGCCGAGCAGACCGACGATGCGACCGTCGCCAGTGGTGAGTTCGAGACGGTAATCCTCCCCGATACGGGACGCGGTGGCGACGACGATTCTGACCCGTTCGCGATTGACCTCGGCGGCTCAATCTACTACTCGAGCGACGGCGAGAACTGGGAGTCGAAGACCGCTCCGGCGACCGGCTACCACTACGTCGATGTTGCTGCGGGAAGCGGCAGCACCGCCGGCTACGTCTATGTGCTGCGGAGCGACGGCCGCGTCGACTTCACGCAGAGCGGGCCGGACGGCTGGACCCCGTACGGCTACGGGACCGACAGCATCGCCTCCAGCGACGCGTACGTCGGCATCGCCGCCGGGAGCGGCAGCACCGCCGGCTACGTCTATGTGCTGCGGAGCGACGGCAAGGTGTATTTCACCCAGTCGGGGCCGGACGGCTGGGTGCAGTATGGTTACGGCACCAGCAGCATCCCTGCCGGCTACTACGTTGATAT
>JASLOY010000814.1:276-521 GCA_030745255.1 Vicinamibacterales bacterium | reverse complement strand
AGGCTCGGGCTGCCTGAACTGGCGCCCGGGCAGGTCTTCAGGAAGTGGGCTGGGTTACCCGAGTGGCGGGCGGCCTCGGTCACCTCCACGAGGCCGTTCATCACGAGCTCCTGCAGGGACTGCTCGAGAGCGATCATGCCGTCCTTCTTGCCGGTCTGGAGCATCGATTCGATCTGGAACGTCTTGCCTTCGCGGATGAGGTTCGAGATCGCCGCCGTCACCACGAGGATCTCGAACGCCGCGAT
>JASLOY010000814.1:0-266 GCA_030745255.1 Vicinamibacterales bacterium | reverse complement strand
ATCACGCGGATCTGCTCCTGTTGATCCGTCGGGAACACGTCGATGATGCGGTCCACCGTGCCCGCAGCGCTGTTGGTGTGCAGCGTGCCGAACACGAGGTGCCCCGTCTCCGCCGCCGTGATCGCGAGCTGGATCGTCTCGAGGTCGCGCATCTCGCCGACGAGGATGATGTCCGGGTCCTCACGCAGCGCGGCGCGCAACGCGTTCGAGAACGACATCGTGTTCGTTCCGATCTCCCGCTGGTTCACGAGCGACCTCTGGTTCTC
>JASLOY010000813.1 GCA_030745255.1 Vicinamibacterales bacterium | reverse complement strand
CCGGGCAGCGGTCGAAGATGCCGTCGCCCGGATGGAGGTCGGCGACCTGCTCCCGAGACAGGTCAGCGGACTCTCGGGTGGCCAGCGACAACGGGTCCTCGTGGCCCAGGCGCTCGCCCGCCGCTCTCAGTTGCTGTTGCTCGACGAGCCGATCACCGGCCTCGACCTCGCCAGCCAGGAACGCATCCTCGAGGTGCTCGGTCAGGAGACCGCTGCCGGCAGGACCGTGGTTGTAACCACGCACAACCTCGACGAGGCCCGCCACTGCGACCGGGTGCTGGTGCTCGACCGCAGGCTTGTCGCCATGGGCACGCCCGACGAGGTCCTGCGACCCTCCGTTCTCCGGGAGGCCTACGGCGACCGGTTGCTGGGCGACCACGCCGGCCACGAGCACGCCCACGACCTGATCGTCGTCGACGACCACGGCCACGGCAGCCACGGCTGACGCCGGCGCCCGAACACTCCTACGAGTCGGGGCCGGCCTCCCGGGCGGCGTCTGCCTCCGCTACGCAGGCCTTCAC
>JASLOY010000812.1 GCA_030745255.1 Vicinamibacterales bacterium | reverse complement strand
CGAACCGCTCGCTGGTCGGCTGGCCGACGGAATGCCCGTCTTCGGAACCTGCGCCGGGATGATCCTCCTGGCCGTCGAGGTACTGGACGGCCGCTCCGACCAACGGTCCATGGGCGCCATCGACCTCGACGTCCGACGCAACGGCTATGGCCGCCAGGTCGACTCGTTCGAAACCGAACTGGCGGTCGAGGGCTTCGACGACACGTTCCACGGGGTCTTCATCCGCTCGCCCGTGGTCGAACGGATCGGCCCGGATGTCGAGGTGCTCGCCGAGGTCGAGGGGCGGCCGGTGCTGTGCCGGCAGGGCAACGTCCTCGTGGCATCGTTCCACCCCGAACTCGCAGGCGACGTCCGCATCCACCGACGGTTCCTCGAGGGGGCGTTCGCCTCCGACGCCACCTGAGCCCAGAGGAGCAGCGGCGCCGTGTCCGGTCATTCCAAGTGGGCGACGATCAAGCACAAGAAGGGTGCTGCCGACGCCAGGCGAGGCAAGCTCTTCGCCAAGCTGATCAAGCAGGTAG
>JASLOY010000811.1 GCA_030745255.1 Vicinamibacterales bacterium | reverse complement strand
TCAGCCAGGTCTTTGCTGGCCAGAAGGTCGGCGTCAGGCAGGTCAGTGAGCAGATCTGGCTCGTCAGCTTCATGCAATACGATCTCGGCTACTTCGATCACGAGACCTGTCGGCTCGAGCCCATCGCGAACCCGTTTAGCGCGAAAGTGTTACCTATGTCCCCGGAATGATCTGTTACCCATGTCTCCGGTATGGACCCAAAAAGGGGTGGCGTCCCCAACGGGAACCGCACGAGTTGTAAGCGCGTTGTTGCGGCGGGTGGCGTAGGGGAGTCAGCGCCCCCTTGTATCTTCCGATCCGTCGGTTTCGTAGCTACAGTGAACCACGAAACGGACGGTGACGGGCAGCAGCTCGATGCCCCCTGGGTCACGTAAACCGCACGGTAGCCTGGGCGTTGCCCGTCCGATGCTTAGAGCCCGAACAGTTGCGCGGGATCCAGCCCGCATCGCAAGGTTGGGCCAATCGTTGTCAGACCGTCCGGTGGAGGTGTTCCATGACGCAATCCGGACCCGTGGTTGGCAT
>JASLOY010000810.1 GCA_030745255.1 Vicinamibacterales bacterium | reverse complement strand
ATGATGTTCACGCCGTGCGGGCCAAGCGCAGTGCCGACCGGGGGGGCTGGTGTCGCCTTCCCCGCGGCAATCTGAAGCTTGACCATCCCGATAACCTTCTTCGCCATGTAGTACGACCTCTAGGACCTCGTTGACGAACACCCGCCTCCAGGCCCTGAACCACATGCCAGCGCAGCCCTCCAGCCTTCGTCACGGTTTCGGCGGGCAGGCCGGCTTTCTTCTGACTTCTGCCTTCTGACTTCTGACTTCTGGAGCATTTGTTGTTACAGCTTCTCCACCTGCAGGAAATCGAGCTCGACCGGTGTAGATCGTCCAAAAATCGTCACCATCACCTTCACTGTGTTCCGGTCCAGATTGACGTCATCGACGACACCGTTGAAGCTGGTAAACGGCCCTTCGTTGATCCGTACCTGATCGCCCTTCTCGAACGAGTACTTGGGCTTCGGCTTCTCTGCGGCAACGGTCACCTGGTGGAGGATCTGGTCGACCTCCTCTCGTGTCAGCGGGGTCGGCTTCGACCCAGC
>JASLOY010000080.1 GCA_030745255.1 Vicinamibacterales bacterium | reverse complement strand
CGACGCCAACGAAATGGTGGCGCTCGAGATCAAGGACGATGGCCCGGGCGTTCCCGAGGACGTGCAATCGAAGATTTTCGATCCGTTCTTCACGACCAAGGCGGTGGGAACGGGAACCGGGCTCGGCCTGACGGTCGCATATGCGATTGTCGAGGAGCATGGCGGGAAGATCCGGCTGGCGTCCACTCCCGGAGCCGGCGCCTCGTTCTGCATCTCGTTGCCGGCGGCAGCCGGCGGCCGACGCGTCTCGCCGGCAGGACCGGCACCGGCGCCTCCACCGCGGACCGCCGCCGGATCCGCCGTGCTGCTCGTCGAGGACGAGCCGGCGCTCGCCACCGCGGTTGCCGACGCGCTGACCGATGCTGGATACCGAGTGCAACGGGCGGCCGATGGGAAAGAGGCTCTGGAACGGGTGGCCGCCGCGGTCTTCGACCTGGTGATCTGTGACCTGAAGATGCCGCGACTCGACGGCCCGTCCTTCTATCGGCTGCTCTCCGAGCGCAAGCCGACGCTGGCACGGCACGTGATCTTCGTCACCGGGGACGTTGCCGGCACGGACGCCGAGCGGTTCCTTGCCGACAGTGGGTGCCGCTGGCTGCCGAAACCGTTCCGATTGAACGATCTCCTGGGGGTCGTTCAGGAAGTCATGGGCTAGCCCGACCTGGCTAGGCGGTGCGTCTCCGCGTGGAGGCGGGCGCCGCCAACCGAGCGTTCAGACCCGCTTTTGCCATCTTCAACGGAGGCCGCTTCCGCTTGGGCATGGTCGCTGGCTTCTTCATCGCCGAGGTGACCAAGTCCGGAGTCAGGTCCGAGCCCAATGACTTGCGCAGCCGCTGTACGGCCCGTGCATGGAGCTGCGACACGCGGGATTCGTTCACCCCGATCTCGCTGCCGATCTGCTTCATCGTCACATCGCCGTAGTAGTAGAGCCCGATCACCTTCCGCTCTCGCCACGGCAGCGCCTTGATCGCCTCTCGGACGCGTGAGGCCACCTCCCCCCGCTCGCACTCGGTGTCGGGCCTCGGTAGCTCGGCCGGCACCATCACTGGGGGCAGGTTGGCACCGTCGACGGTGTCTACCGTCGCCAGCGGGGACGTCGACTCGATGGTGTTGATCCGGACGATGGTCCGTCCCAGCCTGGTCTCGTCCGAACCCATGTGCGCGGCCAGGTCGGCCAGCGACGGCTCGGAGCCGAGCTCGTGACGCAGCTTTGCCCGGGCCGCTTCGAGCTCGCGCCGGACACGCCGGATTCCGCGGGGCCAGGCATCGCGACGGAGCGCGTCGATCATCGCACCGCGCACGCGGCGCTCGGCAAACGTCTCGAACTTGATGCCGCGTTTTTCGTCGAACCTATGCGCGGCGTCGATCAGCCCGATCATGCCGTCCTGGACGAGGTCCACGAGGTCTATCGAGTGGGGCATGGACGCCGCCATGCGTCGCGCCAGGGCTTCAACGAACGGCAAACCAGCCGTGACACGGTCGTGATCCTTGCTGTCGAGTACGTGAGCCTTCATGATAACGGTTGCCTCCGGTGTCTGTTATCTCTGCAGCGCGTCCTCCCGAACTGACGTGTCGTTGCGCAGGCACCGGATATCGCAAGCGTAGTACCGGTTAGAAAACGAACAAAAAGCGAATCTTAGTCGGAATGCTTGAATCCATATAAAATGCTGGTATTAAAACATTTATTTAGTTTTTGGGACGACACTGACAAGAACGGAGGCCGTAGGAAGGACACAAACGCCGCCAAAGCCTTGACGACAAATGCCACCTATCGCCAAAATATTGACGTTGGCCTGGACTGGGAAGTGCGGCGGTGGGGGTGGGAGACCGCCGGCTACTTGACTTGCCAGCGTTCCCGGATGTGCCGCACCGCGCTGATCGCTTCGACTGTGCTCGTCACGATCTGAGACGCCCGCGACGTGTTGCCCTCTTCGCTCAGCTTTGCCTCGAGAATCTCGGCGTTCGCCAGGATGATCCCGAGCTGGTTGTTCAGCCGATGGAAGAGTGCGCCGAGGTCGGTCGGCTGGTCCATCTGGAGTGGATCCGTTCGCAGGTGCGGAAATGGGACTTGGCTACGCATCGCCTCGGCAGGTGTTGCGATTTCCCCTGAGGAGACTAAGCGTCGGTGTGCGCCGACGTCACCTGGACGGATCCGGTCTCGGGCTCCCGCCACAGGGTGTCGACGAAGATTCGGACCGAGCCTCCGGCGGTCCGGACGTATTCAACCTTACCGCTCGCGATCCAGTTGTAGATCGTGCGCCGGCTCACGCCGACGAGCTCACAGGCCTTCATGATCGAAATCGTCTTCCTATCAACTATCATCGCTGGCGCTCGCATCTGGCCCACCATTTTCCTTGGACCACTCGGTCCGCTTCGCACGATTTGCCCTCACAACTGGTTCGAAGAGTGGTATCGGCACCGTGCGGCCAAGCCATTAGATCCGGAAGCGGAAATGTGCACAGCCTGGTCGACACGACGGCTTGACCGGCTTGTTGACCGGGTGTCAAGATGTTGGCGCTGTCGACTAAATGATTGAAAAAGAAACACATCTGCTGCTCGTTGAAGACGAGGCGCCGCTGCGGGAGGCGACCGCAGAGCGATTGGCCGAGCACGGTTATCGGGTAGCGCAGGCCGAGAGCGGCGAGGCGGCCGTCGAGCAACTGACGAACTTCGCGTTCGACGTCGTGCTGACCGACCTGCGTCTGCCGGGCATCGACGGCACCGAGGTGCTCGCGGCGGCGCTCGAGCGATACCCCGAGATCGTCTGCATTGTCGTGACCGGTTTCGGCACGGTGAAGGATGCCGTCGACGCGATCAAGCGGGGCGCGGCGGAGTTCATCACCAAGCCGTTCCAGTTCGATCAGCTGCTGCATGTCATCGCGGCGGCGCTCGAGCAACGCCGGCTGCGCTCAGAGAATGCGTATTTGCGGTCGCAGCTGGAGGAGCGCTACCGGTTCGAGGGACTGGTCGGACGCAGTCCCCGCATGCGAGAGCTGTTCGAGTTGCTCGAAACCGTGGCCGCCAGCACCAGCACGGTATTGGTGACCGGTGAGACCGGCACCGGGAAGGAACTGGCGGCGAAGGCGATTCATCACAACAGCTCACGCCGGACGCACCGTTTTGTCGCCCTGAACTGTAGCGCGGTGCCGGAGACGCTGCTCGAAGCGGAGCTCTTCGGGCATGTGCGAGGCGCGTTCACCGGCGCCGTCGCCACACGCCAGGGGCGGCTGGAAACGGCCCACCAGGGCACCCTCTTTCTCGACGAAGTCGGCACGATGAGCTTGAGCCTGCAGGCCAAATTGCTGCGCGTGCTGCAGGAGCGTGAGCTGGAGCGCGTGGGCGACAACCGGACGATCAAGATCGATGTCCGGATCATCGCGGCAACCAATGCGGATCTGTCGCAACTGATCAGCGACGGACGGTTCCGTGAGGATCTCTATTATCGCCTGAACGTCATCCCGATCTTTCTACCGCCGCTACGCGACCGACGCGAAGACATCCCCGTGCTCGTCCAGCACTTCATCCAGCGCCTGACCTCTCGCGAGGTGCCACCGCGAAAGATCACGGTCACACAGGAGGCGCTGCGCCGCATGATGGCCTACGCCTGGCCCGGGAACATCCGCCAACTCGAGAATGCGGTCGAGCGCGCGCTCGCGCTGGGAGGCGACCGCACCCAGGTCGATGTGTCCGATTTGCCCCCCGAGCTGCAGCACGCACCCGCGGGTGAGCAGCCGGAACTAATGTCGCTACCGGAGGGGCGACTCGATATGCCGGCCTTCATCGCCGACTTCGAACGCCAGCTCATCCAGCGGGCGCTGGGGGAAACCGACGGCAACAAGCAGCAGGCGGCCCGGCTGCTCGGTTTGAAGCGGACGACGTTGGTGGAGAAGGCGCGGAGACTGTTGTGAAACTCGAAGAAGTCAGAAGGAAACAGGAGGCGTTGCCGTCAAGGTTGCCCTTCGTCGATCCGTGCTCTCCGAGGACACCTTTTGTACATTGAAGAAGCCGGGCCCCGGAAACGCCGTGGGCCCGGCTTCGAGTGATCTTCTGCCTTCTGACTCCTGCCTTCTAGGAGTCGTTACGCGAATAGTCCCATCGGTTCGAATGAGCCCTTGAGAATCGCCTCGCTGTCGCTGTACCCGAGCCACTCCTCGATCATCGTCGCGTAGACACGCCGGAAATCGTTCGTCATCTTCAGGTTGCCGTCGTCCAGATTGGTCAGGCTCGGAGGCCGCCCGTGCAAGCCTCCGTTCACTTCGCTGCCGATGACGAACATCGGTGTCGCGGTGCCGTGGTCGGTGCCGAGGCTGGCGTTCTCCTCCACCCGACGACCGAACTCGGTGAACATCATGATGGCGACGTCGTTGGCACGACCGAGTCGCTTCAGGTCCTCGACGAACCCGCGGACGGCGTCTGCGGTATAGGCGAGTAGCCGGGCATGCGGATCTGCTTGATAGACATGGGTATCGAACGAGTTCCCCTGATAGCTGACGTAGTAAAGCCGGGTCGGCATCTCGGCGTCGATGAGCGCCGCCACCCGGCGCAGCTGCGAAGACAGCCCGCCGATGCCGTAGTCGATCGGCGTGCTGTAACCGGCCGAGGCTTCCCGAACAAACTCCGAGCTCTCGATGGCGTTGTCGGCCGTTGCCGCAAGGAACTCGAGTGTCGGGTTGGCGGGCGTGCCGGGCCGCATCGCCTCGATGGCCCTCTGCTCGTTCGCGGCGCCGTCACGACGGAAACTGCGCGGGTCGTTGAACACGAGTGGCTGATGGTGCCGCGCGCGCACCGCCGGTGACTGGCGGGTACCGATGTTGACAATGATGTTGCCCTGAGCATCGTGATCGTAGACGCCATCTGCAAGACGCCCCAGCCAACCGAGCAGCTCCCCACCGTTGGGCACGCCGGTGTGCCAGAAGCCCATCGAGGAAAAGTGCGACAGACTCGGGTTGTCGTATCCGCAGCCGTGCACGACGCTCATCAACCCGTCCTTGTACAGCCGTTCGAACCCAACCAGCGACGGGTGAAAGCCGAAGCCATCGGCAATCGGGATGACGTCAGTGGCAGGAATGCCGAGGTTGGGCCGCACCCGGTAGTATTCATCGTCCCCGAACGGCACGACCGTGTTCAGGCCATCGTTGCCTCCAGAAAGCTCGACGACCACCAGGATCCGCTCCGGGTGCGCCTCCATGCTCGTGCCGCCAAGCGCCTGCGCCGTGAGGGCCGCCGACGTCCGGTTGAGCAATACAGGCAGACCGGCCGTGACCCCAATCCCGTAGAGTCCCTTCCGCAGGAAGTCCCGCCGCGAACAGCCGCAACCGATGAGATGTCGAATAGTCATGACGCTTACCTCTCACTCAGTCAAAAGGCGGGTTACGAAGCCTCCGTTGCTCTTCTGCCTTCTGCCTTCTGACTTCTTTGTGTATTACGCCAGCTGATACTCCGGAGCGCTCAGGACCAGGTAGAGCAGCGAACGCAACGCTCGCTCCACCTGCGGCGTGTGTGACGGAATTCGGTCGGCGCCCAGCTCGTCGCGCAGGTGTGCCACCAGCACGTCCCGCGCGGCCGCGTCGACAGGAACACGGAGAAAGCGCCGTACTAGATGGTCGACGACCTCCTCGGCCGTCGTCGCGCCCGCCTCGTCGAGCAGACGAGCCAAATCCAGCTCGGCCGTGTGTCTGGGCACGAGCGTGAGCCGGTCGTAGGCCATGACGTACCCCATGTACCCACCATACCGCGTGTTGTAATCCTCGTCGCGGTCCGCAAGCAGGCTCGACTCGGCATCCCCCTCCTGGGTAGCAGCCGTGATGTTCATTCCCGCCTCGATACGCCGTCCGACTTGTGCATATAGACCCGGCAGCGACCGGTCGGGTGCCCAGAACCCATCGGTGTCTGGAAGCAGCACGCCGCGGAACAAATTGCCCCGCTCGAGTAGCAGCGCCGGTGTGATCCAGGTTCGCCCACCGGCCCAGCCGGCGACGTTCGGTGGGTTGAACAACGTCTGCCCGAGTCCAGCCGTCAGACGATTGAAATCGGGAATCGTTGGCAGCGTCGTCAGGCCCAGCTTCCGGTAGGTCGACACCACGAGCTGCACCGGGCTCTTGATCTGGCTGGCATAGGATGCCTGGCTGTAGAAGTCGCGCGACAGAAAGATCCGGCGGACCAGCGGCCGCAGCTCGTATCCTCCGTCTCGGAACGTCGCGCCGAGTGCCGTGCGTGTGACGTCGTCCATCTCCTCGCGCACGAGGAACCGATACAGCTTCGCGCCGATATACTCGGCGGTGACCGGAGTGTCGAGAATGATGTCGATGATGTCCTCGCCGTTGAACGCGCCGGTTCTTCCGAGAAACGTCTTCTCGCCATCGTCATGGGTCTCGGCGTCGAACCGGAATTCGAGGACATCGTTGGTCCAGCCTGTGAAAGCGCGCGACGCCTCGCGGATGTCCTGCTCGGAATAGTTGCCCACGCCCATCGTGAACAGCTCGAGCAGCTCGCGACCGAAGTTCTCGTTCGGGTGTCCCTTGCGGTTCTCGCCGTTGTCCAGATAGACCAGCATCGCCGGGTCCGTCAGAATCCCGACCAGCAGGTCGCGGAAACTCCCGGCCGCGTTGGCGCGCAGCATCTCATTCTGGCGAAACATCATCCGGGTGTCGCGGACCTTGCCGTTGCCCGTGGCGAAGTGCCCGTGCCAGAACAGGGTGAGCTTCTCCTCGAGCGGACGCCGGGTGGTCAACATCCGTTCGCCGAACCATGTCGCGAGCCGCTGGGTCTCGATGGCGTTGGACCGCAGCCCGTAGAAGAACTTGTTGACGACCGGCTGGAGACGGCGTGATTCGCCTTCCGGCAACATCGCCACACCCATCGACGACCCGGTCTCACGCGCGATGCGCACCGCATCGGCACGGCTCTTCGGGAACGGATCCATCCCCGGGTCCCAGATAGGCGACGGGTCGAATGCCGGGGTCGCTCCGTTGTCGATGGTGGTGTAGTCGACGAGCTCGGCGACCGCCGCTTCCGGGGTCATGGCTGCCAGCCGCTCGATCTCGGTGGGCGTGGCGCCAAAGCCCGCGCGCTCGACCAGGTGCGCCGCCTTGTCGTAGTCCCAGTCGGCCGCCGTGATCGGTGTCAGATCATTGACCCATCCGGCGGGACCTGGCCCGGCCGCCGCCACCGCGGCGGCGCCAACCGCCAGCAGGAGGGCACCTGCGAGCCGAAACGACACGGGTCGGGTCGCGGTCCGGCACCGGTCAGGTGAGCCGGTACGGCCAGGGTCTTGGACGCTTCGCGCCGTGTTCATCGCCGACCTCCCAATGAGAGTCCTATGGTCGCATCATACGCCAACGGACCGTAGGAGCCAATGGTTCACCGTGATCCCGGCAGCGCCCGTCGGCTGGCTCTCTCATGGAAGGCCTGAAGGCCTGCGCCACAGAAGCCGCCCACACACACTCCTGCCCGAAGGAACCACACCTCACGAACCAACCCAGGTCTTCCTGGCGAGGCGCGGCTGTACCTAGACGGGGCTACGCCCCGAAACCCACGCGGGCGCTCGCGGGGAACCCAAGGCCCCACTCCGCTCCTGCGGGGCGCGCACGTGCGCGCCTGTCCCGAGGAAGCAACGTCGGTCAGGCCAACGCGTCGCCAGGAAGACTAGTCTCGGTGCACCGTGTCGGGGGAAAACGCCGGCAGACAGACGGCCACATACTCGGCGCCGCCCGCCTTCGGGCTGCTGTAGCGGACCCATTCGCCCGGCGCGGTGACAACCGACTGACCGGCCCGCACGTCGAGCGAGCCCGACTCGGACTCGACCCGCAGGAGACCGCTGAGCACGACGGTAATCTCCTCGAAGTCGGGCCGCTGGCCCGGCTCGACCCAGCCCTCCGGCGACACCATCCTGGCGACGCTGACAGCGCTGTGCCCGCTGTTCACGCGCCCGGCATATTCCTCGATCCGCTTGGGGAGGTTCCCTGCTGCCTGGATAACGGTCGGGCTCTCGATGAGTCGGGGCATGAGCGGATTCCCGAAAGAAACAGCAGTCAGGAGACAGGAGACAACTGATGGGCTACGCCCGAGTCACGACCTTCAGCCGGCTCCGATGCGATGGAGTGCGGCGTTGCGTCGGCAACCCCGAAGAAGTCGCGGATGATCGCCCGTAGCTCGTCGAGCGACTTGGTACGGTTAATCGCGACCCGCAGACGCGACCCGTTGTCGAAGCCTTTGGTATACCAGGAGCCGAGCGCCCGGAGCTTGTTGAGCACCCACCGCTCGCGGCTGCGCGCGCTGCGCCGGCCCGGGCCGGCCTTCGGGTCGATCGTCGCCGTGTGACGAAAGCCTTCGGCCTCGCCAGTTCCCTCCGACAGGAGCAGGTCGATGTAGGCGAGCAGAAACCACCCGCGTTCCTGTTCAGTGACGGACCGAGCCGCCCACCCTCGCCCGAGCGCCTTCGCCTGTTCAAAGATCCAGGGGTTGCGCAGCGCGCCACGGCCGACAAGCACGCCAGCTACGGCCGTCTCACCTAGCCGCCCGACCAGGTCCTCGGGCGCCACGCAATCACCGCTGCCCAGCACCGGTATCGAGACGCTGCGCGCCACCTCGTTGATGAGACCCCAGTCCGACCGTCCGGAGTAGGACTGCGCCGCCGTACGACCGTGCACCGCGACAGCTGCGGCGCCGGCATCCTCCATGAGCCCAGCAACAGCGGGAGCATTGACGTGTGTCTCGTCCCACCCGGAGCGCATCTTCACGGTGACCGGGATCGATACGGCCCGGGTCATCGCCCGGACCACCGCAGCAGCCTGCTCGGGCCTCCGCATCAGGCTACATCCGGCCTGGTGTTTAGCTATTTTCGGTACGGGACAACCCATGTTGACGTCGACCACATCGGCGCCCATCCCCTCGACGATCTGCGCCGCTTCAGCCATCTTGGCAGGATCGCCACCAAAGATCTGGATGGACACCGGCCGCTCCTCGTCGGTGTACTCGGCGTACTCGAGCGTCCGGTCGATTCCACGGACGAGCCCCTCGGAACTGACCATCTCGG
Organism: Vicinamibacterales bacterium; assembly: GCA_030745255.1. Lineage (GTDB taxonomy): Bacteria > Acidobacteriota > Vicinamibacteria > Vicinamibacterales > UBA8438 > NP936. Next base: position 1,507 of record JASLOY010000080.1, on the reverse strand, counting down.
TCACAACCAGCCCACAGCCGCCCCGGCGCTTGACCAGACGACGGAAGGCGGTATCGGTCATCCCGGCCATCGGCGCCAAGGCGAACGGCGACTCGAGCGTGACCGACCCGATCTTCATCGGCCTGTTGTCCTGACCGTCCATCAGAATGTCCCCTGCCCGATGTAGTCAGCAGATGGCGAAGCCCTCGGGTGTCTTCTGTCTTCTGCCTTCTAACTTCTGGGAGTGTTTCAGTAGGCTTTGATGTCGGCCGCGTCCACTTCGACGGAGACGCCCTGGCCAATCAGATTGACCGATAGCACGAGCCGGGCGTGAGCGCCTTTGCGCACGAGGCGTCCTACCACGCCGCGCAGTGGGCCGTTCACCACCTCGACCATCATGCCTTCGCGGATGAGCGGACAGGGGTCATAGAGAAGGTCGGTGTCGACAAGACGCCGGATGGCGTCGATCTCCTGCGGCTCAATTGGAGCAGGATCGCCGTCGAAGGACACGATGTTGACAACGCCGGTGCACCGGAGGATGCCCAGACGGCTCTCGGGGTCGAACCGCGCGAAACAGTAGCCGGGAAACAGCGGCCAGGCAATTTTCTTCCGGCGATCCTTCCAGCGGCTCCACCGCGTAATAGTCGGCAAGAAAGCCTCGACCTGCTTCCGGTCGAGCTGATCCCTCACCACCTGTTCGTGGCGCGATCGGGTCCAGATGGCGAACCATTGCCCGGACGCCGACTCGGCGGGAACACCGAGACCGTCTGGATGTGGAGCGTCGACTGTGTCCTGCGCAAGAGCCATCGAGCTACCGCCTGCCTAGACTACTTACTGCCCGCGCGCGGCGAGATCCCGGTTGGCCAGGTAGTCGTCGTAGAGGCTCTTCAATCCCTCGTCCTTCCACTCGATGATCGCTTCGTTACGGAGCTCGGCCAGAAACTCATTGAGCGCCTCGAGTCGTCGCTCGTTGTAGACTCTGTCAGCGATGGCATCGCGGACTTCGTCGAAGGGCGTCGCTGTGGCCGGTGTCACCGACTCGACTTTCAGCAATTGATACCCGGCTGGCGTCCGCTCGATCACGCCGACCGCCCCGACCTCGAGCCCTTCGATCCGCTCGCGCACCGACTCGGCCAGGTCGGGCAGCTCGATCGGCCCGATGAGGCCGCCGTTCGCCTTCGAGGCTGCGTCGGACACCTCCGACGCCACCTCCCCAAAATCCTCGCCGTTCAGCACCCGGGCACGCGCCGCCTCCGCCGCCGCCCTGGCCTGGTTGTCCCGCGCCACGTTGAGGGCACCGCCTTCGGGAACCGCGACCAGGAGCTCTCGCAGCGTATAAGTCGCAGGCAGGGTGAAGTCTTCGAGGTGTGTGTCGTAATAGTCACGAGCTTCGACATCGGTAATCGAGAGCCGCCCGACCTCGATTTGCTGCACCTGCCCAACCATCATCTGCGCTTCCAAGACATCGCGGAATTCCGCAAGGCTGATACCCATTTCCTGCTTGATCGCCGCTACCAACTCTTCCTCG
>JASLOY010000809.1 GCA_030745255.1 Vicinamibacterales bacterium | reverse complement strand
CAAGCGGTTCAAGAAGACGGCCAGCGGAAAGATCGTGCGAAGCAAAGCCTACAGGCGACACATTCTGACCAGCAAGACGACCAAGCAGAAGCGCGGTCTGCGCCAGCGTGTAGAGATTTCCACGGCGGACGCCAAGCGGGTCGGGCACATGCTGCCGAACTAGATTGGATCACGAAGGAGTCAGAATTCAGAAGGCAGAAGTCAGAATGAAACAGGATGGCTTCGCCAGCATCAAAATATGCGGCGCCAGCCCACCAGCCTTCTTCTGACTTCTCACTTCTGACTTCTGTATTCTAAAGAGCGATAGGAGCAATCACATGCCCCGAGTCAAGCGCGGGTCGATTCGACGCGCGAAACGCAAGAAAGCGCTGGCCCGCACCAAAGGGTTCTACGCCACCAAGAGCAAGTTGTATCGCGCGGCGAAGTTGGCCGCCGACAAGGCGGACGAGTACGCCTATGTTGGTCGACGCCTGAAGAAGCGGGATTTTCGCCGCCTCTGGATCGTGCGAATCAATGCGGCCGCGC
>JASLOY010000808.1 GCA_030745255.1 Vicinamibacterales bacterium | reverse complement strand
CCGGTCCACCCCGTGTCTCCAGCAACTCAGGTACCCTGATCCACGACCAGCTAGCAACCCTTCAAAGGCCGCGCAAGCACTACCAGTGGTACTACTCGACTCCCGAGGCTAACGCTGACATGCACGCCTGTGCTCAGGGTGTACACGATTTTCTGAGGGCTTATTTTTACTATAAGAGTGCTGACTGGCCCGACAACAGGCCGTATCCGCTGGTAGCCTGGTCAGCTGAGGAACTGGCGAAGATGCCGACCTACTACATCATGGATCTCGATCAGAATATGGCCGAGACCGTCGCGCCGTACATGCCAGGCCGGAGCCAGATAGCACGATGCGAATGGCTGACTGACCAGGAATTGCTGGTTTACAGCGGTGCATTTGCTAAGACAGGCTTTCAGGGTGGTCTGAACTGGTATCGATGTGCTACCTCCGAGGCCTACCAGCGGGAGTTGATGTTGTTTGCCGACCAGCGTATCGATGTGCCAGCCTGCTTTATTGCAGGCAGCAGTGACTGGGGGGTTTACCAGAAACC
>JASLOY010000807.1 GCA_030745255.1 Vicinamibacterales bacterium | reverse complement strand
GCTCCGTAGCCGAGGGCGAAGAGGCCAAACGACAGGAGCGTCATCCCGCCGCCCGCCCAGTAGAATGCCGCCAGGGTCGCCCCGGCCAACCCGATGGCCGCAAGCACCAACCCCAATGAGACGTCGATCAGATCCACGCCGGAATCCTACCAGCGCAGAGCGGCCGCGTGGGGTTCGGGGCGTAGCCCCGACTGAAAAAGCTTCGGGGTGTGGGGCAGAGCCCCGACCGAAACGGCGCGCACGGCGCGCCGGCGGGGGCGGGGCGGGGGGCTTGGGGGCCCCCGCTAGCGACCGAGCCGGGGTGTGGGGCAGAGCCCCACCTAAGATTAGTCCGCCAGTGGGTGTGGCCGCATCTGAAACTGCACCATCTTGCTCTTTGTTCCCTTGCCGCCCTCGATGTGCCAGTTGTTCTGGCCGCCGAAGTCGGCCCAGACGCCGCGGCCCTTCCATCCGGCGTTCGGGTCGTCGACGCGTCCGTCCATGCCACGCGTGTAGAAGCCGAGCGGATAGGGCACCCGCATGACGGTCCA
>JASLOY010000806.1 GCA_030745255.1 Vicinamibacterales bacterium | reverse complement strand
CCCAACAGCGATCTCGGCGCGACGAACCCACTTGCCAACCGTCTCCAGCGTCGGACCCAGCATTCCGGCCACCGAGCAGATCGTCTCCCACTGCGACCCTTGCTCATCCTGGTGCTCGAGCACCATCCGCACCGCCCGCTCACGCAACTCGGTCGGATACTTCCCATGTCTTGGCATTGCCCCATCCTCTCAAGGGTTGGAGCCTCCAAGAATCCCGGAGCGGTTCAACCTGTAACTGCTACCCGCGGCAGACCCACGAGTCCCACAGACCCTGCGCATCCTCTACAACTCACGACGAGCGACAGATGGTGCCGGTATGCTCTCCCCCCAAAACGCACGCGACACGGACCTAACGAAGTTGACCACACAACTCCAGACCTGCACCCTATGCCTCTTCGACTCACGAATCCCTGGAGTCTCCTTCGATAGGCATGGCAAGTGCAGTTACTGCTACCTACATGAACAGATGTGTGAACAGTTCCCTACTGGCGAAGCTGGTCAAAGGAACCTGGACAACCTCGTCAACTCGAT
>JASLOY010000805.1 GCA_030745255.1 Vicinamibacterales bacterium | reverse complement strand
AAATCCAGTCGGCGAGGGCGCGAAACGGAGGCGCGGCGTCACGGACATCGAGTGGAACGGTCTACCCGGGCAACGTCTCAGGACTGCGGCTTGCGGGCCCGGACGAATGCGCTCATGAACGCGCCGTCGATCTCCGAGGCCAACCCCTCGACATCGCCTTCCTCGACACCGGCGAGCAGCGAACCCGCATCATCGGCATGATAGATGCGCGTCGGCTCGATGTCGACCTGCTCGAAGCCGGCGCCCTGGAGGCCGCCGCGGTACTCCGTCTCCGACAACGCGCCGGCGACGCAGCCTGCCCACAGCTCCATACTTCGCCGGATCCGCTCGGGCACGTCGCGCCGGCGGACGACGTCGGAGACGGCGAACCGGCCGCCCGGCTTCAGCACCCGGAACGCCTCGGCCAGCACTCTGGGCTTGTCGCCGGAAAGGTTGATGACGCAGTTCGAGATGATGACGTCCACCGAGCTGTCGGGTAGCGGAATGTCCTCGATCTCGCCACGCAGGAACTCGACGTTCTCGGCACCGGCCTTG
>JASLOY010000804.1 GCA_030745255.1 Vicinamibacterales bacterium | reverse complement strand
CTGGCGCAGGTTGTCGTCGAAGTGGAACAGCAGCTCCGGGCTCGGTTGAAACCCCTTGACGTTGCGGATGTGCAGCCACTGCCCTGCGAAATTGTCGACCAGTGCCTGGGAGCGCGGGTCGGCCAGCATGCGCCGCACCTGCTGGCGCAGCACGCCCGCATCGCTCAGTCGCCCGTCCACCGCCAGCTCCACCAGCTCGTCGTCCGGAATGCTGCTCCAGAGGAAGAACGACAGACGCGAGGCCAGCTCGAGGTCCGAGATGCGATACGGCGTCCCCGGCGTAACCGACGCCGGCTGGTCCTCGAACCGGAACAGGAAGCTCGGGCTGACGAGGATGCCGCGCACGGCCAGCTCGATGCCTGCCTCGAACCCGCCGCGGCTCGCGCCGTCCTGGTAGAGCCGCAAGGGCACCTCGAGGTCGGCGTCGGTCACCGGGCGGCACGTCTTCTACAACCGCTCCTCCTTCGACGGCGGCAACCCCGACGCCACGCCGGCCGACGATAGTGCGATCGCGCCGGACAAACACGCGTTGCTG
>JASLOY010000803.1 GCA_030745255.1 Vicinamibacterales bacterium | reverse complement strand
GACCGCCCGAGACGGGCACGCGCAGGTCGAGCGTCGAGCCGGAGACGTAAGGGTTCTGGCTGCCGTCCCTCGGGGCGGGCCCCAGCAAGAACTCCGCGATCGGCTCGCCGTCGAGGGTCACCTCGAGCTGATGCACGTCACGAAGACCGCGTGCCCCACTCAGCTGCACCCGAATGTCGTAGTCGGCGTCCAGCGGAAACTGGAAACGTACCAGCATGCCGCCTCTGGTGCCGAACGGCAGCCCGTCGGCGCGTTCGTGCTGCTGCTCGTCCTGGGCAGCGCGAAATGTTTCGGACACGGCGGCCGGCGGGGGGCTGCCGACCGCGAGCCGGCTGATCGCCCGACTCGCCTCCAGATACCGCTCCAGCAGCGACTGCGACATCCGCAGGACGCCGCCGATGTTGTCGAACCCAAAGCTGGCATCGTCAGCCGGCAGGAAGTCGTCGACCTCGATCTCGAGATCCAGTAGGTCGCGGATGGCGTTGCGATACTCGGCGCGGTTGAGTCGATGCAGGGTCGCCGTCCTACCCGGGTCC
>JASLOY010000802.1:266-537 GCA_030745255.1 Vicinamibacterales bacterium | reverse complement strand
GTAAGGTAGCTCCGGTAGAGTGGATTTGCATTTTCCGCCTGGGCGCAGACGATTCGGGGCAGGTGATCGATCAGCCCCAAATCCCGCATCATCAAAAAACCTTTTCCGAGTGCGCTCACGTTCCCCAGGTTTCCTCCGGGGATAATAATGACGTCGGGCAATTCCCAGTCGAACTGCTGGGCAAGCTCGATGCTGATCGTCTTTTGCCCCTCGAGGCGGAGCGAATTCATGCTGTTCGCCAGGTAGATGCCCTGGTCCTCCGCCACCTTTT
>JASLOY010000802.1:0-256 GCA_030745255.1 Vicinamibacterales bacterium | reverse complement strand
GACATGACGGTGGCGCCGTTGGCGATGGGTTGAATAAGCTGGGCCGTTGAGACTTTATCCCGGGGCAAAAAGACGATCGAAGGAATGTCGGCCGCCGCGCAATAGGCGGCCAGGGCCGCCGATGTGTCTCCGGTCGAGGCGCAGGCGATGGCGCGAATTTTCCTTCCGTCGGCGATCATTTGCCGGGCGGCGGATACGAGGACGGTCATTCCCAAATCCTTGAACGACCCGGTGTGACTGTTGCCGCACTGTTTTA
>JASLOY010000801.1 GCA_030745255.1 Vicinamibacterales bacterium | reverse complement strand
AGCTTGCCGTCCTGGTCCTTTACGATGGGTGGCGTAAACATCGGCCCGATCTTGTAGCCCTTCGTGATTTCGATCGCTTCCGCTCTAAGTTCGGGTGTGAAGTCGATGAGATCGTCTATGCTGATCCCCAGACGCTCGAACGGTGCCGGTCGGGTCGGATAAGGCTGCGTGGGGAATGTCTTTTCGCCAGGTACATTGCTCTGCGGCACTGCCCTCTCTTCGATTGGCCAAATCGGCACGCCCGTGACGCGATCAAACACGTAAGTAAAGCCGGTTTTGGAAACCTGCGCGACTGCATGGATCAGTTGGCCGCCCACGGTGATGTCAATGAGGTTCGGAGCCGCGGGAATGTCGTAGTCCCATACGCCATGGTGGACCGTCTGAAAGTGCCAGATGCGCTTTCCGGTATCGGCATCCAGGCACACCAGACTTTCAGCGAATACGTTGGCACCGTGCCGCTCGCCTCCCCAGTAGTCATTCGCTGGCGTGGCGGTCGGCAGGTAAACATATCCCAGTTCGTCATCAGCGGCCATCATG
>JASLOY010000800.1 GCA_030745255.1 Vicinamibacterales bacterium | reverse complement strand
GGAGGACCTGTCCACCACCAAATCCTTGACGAGCGGGAACGCAGTGGCGCGCCACGGCTCGATATGAATGGTGTCGCCGTCCTTGAACGATCGCATATAGAGCTGACAGGTCGTCGTCCCGGTCCCGGGCCCGTGAGCAACGCCATTGATAACCAATCCGCAGGAGCCGCAGATGCCCTCGCGGCAATCGTTGTCGAAGGTGAGGGCATCCTCTCCCCTATCGACGAGAGAGTCGCTCAGGACGTCGAGCATCTCGAGAAACGACATGTCGGGGCTGACGCCCTTCATTTCGTAGGTCTCAAACCTGCCCTTGTCCCGGGCAAGCTTTTGCCTCCAGATGCGCAAGGTCAAGATCATTATTTATAGCTCCTCACGGCAAGATGCACTTCCTCGAACTCGAGGTTTTCCTTGTGAAGGATAGGGGTCTCCCCGGTGTATTCCCAGGCGCCGACGAAGGAGAAGTTTTCGTCGTCGCGCATGGCCTCGCCTTCCTCGGTCTGGTACTCCTCGCGGAAATGGCCGCCGCAGGACTCCTCGCGGG
>JASLOY010000007.1 GCA_030745255.1 Vicinamibacterales bacterium | reverse complement strand
CCCGATTGGCTCGGGTAATCGCAATCTGCTGGCGCGGGCTGTCGATACGTAGATTCCGCAGCAATGGCTGCGTGTAGTTGAGGGTCAGGTTCGACCGGAGAATCGGGTCGAACGACGAGAAGATGTTGGTCGTGCTCGAGTGCGAGTTGTCCCAGCTCGCCGAGTACCGGCCCCCGGCCCACGGCACATCCTGCACCACATCCACGCTGTCGCTCAACAGCCGGTCGGTGACTTTGACTTCGCCGCCCGACAAGAAGCTGTTCGAGGGGCTGTTGCGATTGTTACCCTGCAGGGTCGTCGACAGCATCGGGGTGTAGACCGACCGTGCCTCGGCGACACCCAGGTCCTGGATCTGCGGATTGAGGCGTTCAACGCGCAGGTCGAGGTTCTGCTCGAGTCCCAGCGTGACCGCTTCCTCCACCGAGAGGTGGCGCACGGCCGCTCCGGCCGGCTGCAACGCCGCGGCTGGGAGGACGATTCCGCCCACCGTTACCGGCGTTTCGCGTAAGTTGGGCGCGACGCCGAGGTCGCGACGGGACTGCGCGACACCGGGCGTGGACGTGGCGGTCAGCCCGCACAAGACGAGGAGGGTCGCGACGACGGTTCGTGTGCTATGCATCTGAGATCTCCCGACACAGGTGAGGAACGGGCGCGGGTGGGGCGGTCACGGCGGTCTGCTGGATCGTTAGACGGAACCGCGGCGAGACAAGTTTCTCTTCCCTTCGATTGTATACTCTGAGATCGCGGGCCGAGGATCAGCCGCAACGACAGCCCAAGCCGACGGTATTCGACCTTCTTGGCTGGAAGGCCAACGTGGTTCCTCGTGCCCTGTACGGTGCCGGCTGACCCGCTCGGCAACCGGCAATGGTTCATCCTCTGCGAGCAATCAGTATGGACTCGACGGCGGTGCTCGATCTGTTTCGGCGGTGCGATGCGTTTTTCGAAGGGCACTTTCAGCTCACGTCCGGTCTCCACAGCCGTGGCTATCTCCAGTGCGCGCAGGTGCTGCAGCACCCCCAACACGCGGCGGCGCTCGGGCAGGCTCTGGCCACGCAGGCGGTTCATCTCGAACCGGGCGTCGTGCTGTCACCGGCACTGGGTGGGGTCATCATCGGATACGAAGTGGCGCGGGCCCTGGGTGTCAGGGCCCTGTTCGCCGAGCGCCGGGACGGTCGCCTGACACTGCGCCGCGGATTTCGGCTCGACCCTGGCGAGCGGGTGTTGGTCGTGGAGGACGTCGTCACCACCGGCGGGTCTACACGCGAGACGATCGAAGTGGCCAAGGCGGCGGGTGGCACGGTCGTGGGCGCGGCGGCGATCATCGATCGTGGCGAGGAGCCGGTCCGGTTCGATGTGCCGTTCGATGCCTTGGTGCAGATTCCCTTGCCCGCCTACGAGGCGGCTGGATGCCCGATGTGCGGCCGTGGCGAGCCGGTGTCCAAGCCCGGCTCCAGGCCGGAAGGCTGAGAGGCTGTTCAGCAGCCTGTAGCGCATCCTGATGCGCACCCTGAAGCTCACGGTCGCATACGAGGGCGCCGCCTACGTCGGCTGGCAGCGGCAGTCGAAGGGGTCGTCGATTCAGGGGTGTCTCGAGGCGGCGCTCGCCGAGATCGAAGGGGAGGCGGTCGCCGTCGTGGGTGCGGGACGCACAGACGCCGGGGTGCATGCACTCGGGCAGGTGGCCAGCCTGCAGCTCAGGCACGAGCTTGCCCCTGACGCGCTCGTGCGTGCCGTCAACGCGAGGCTCCCTCCTGACATCCGCATTGTGGCGGCGGAGGTCGGCCCGGACCTGTTTCACGCGCGGTTCGATGCGACCGGCAAGACTTACCGGTATCGCTTGCTGCATGGAGCAGTCTCGAGCCCGTTCGACCGCCGTCACGGATGGCACGTCGGCGAGCCGCTCGATGTCGAGCGGATGGCTGACGCGGGGCGGGTGCTCGTCGGCGAGCACGACTTTGCGGCTTTTCAGGCAACCAGAAGCTCGACGCGCTCGACCGTGCGGACGCTCTTCGAGCTGGCGGTCAACCGTGTACCGCGTGACCCGTGGTCCGTCGACGGAGGCCCCGGTGCGGCCCCGACCATCATCGAGGTGCGAGGAAGCGGGTTCCTCCGTCACATGGTGCGCATCATCGTCGGGACGCTCGTCGAGGTAGGTCGGGGACGAAGGGACCACGTGGCGGTCGAGCATGCACTCCGATCCAGAGACCGGAGTCTGGCTGGCCAGACGGCCCCACCACACGGTCTGTTTCTCGTTCGGGTGGACTACTGAGCCGGTTGCTCGAGAAGTCAGAAGTCGGCGGTCAGAAGTCAGATGTAGGGCGGAAGGTGCACCGACCCTTGAAAGAGACGCTAACAGCTTGTATCATCAAGAGTTAACGACTGCGTAGGGTTCTGGGCGCTGCCCTGACTGAGGAAGGCGCGCACATGCGCGCCTCGCGCGTGTGGAGTGAGGCCTTGGGGGTCCCCGCGAAGCGCTCGCGTGGGGTCCGGGGCGCAGCCCCAACTGAGGAAGATGAGTTTCGAAGATCTGCTGACCTGGGCGCCCGCCGGCTCGCGGGAAGAATCACTCGCACGGCAGCTGAACTTCGAGCGTTTGCCGGTTCACGTGGCCGTCATCATGGACGGCAACGGCAGGTGGGCGGCTCAGCGGCATTTACCGCGCGTCGAGGGTCACCGCGCCGGCATCGACGCCGTGCGGGACGTTGTGGAGACATCCGCCCGCCTCGGTATCGACGTGCTGACGCTCTATGCGTTCTCGGTCGAGAATTGGAAGCGCCCGCCCACCGAGGTCGCCGTCCTGATGGGGTTGCTCAAGCGGTATCTGCGGCTCGAGCTCGAGAACCTGCTCGCCAACGACATCAAGTTTCAGGTCATCGGGCGTCAAGATGAGCTGCCGGCAGACGTCAGGCACGAGCTCGACGTCGGGCAGGAGCGGACCAGCGGCAACCGCGGTATGCGATTCAACATTGCGCTCAACTACGGCGGGCGGGCGGAGATCGTCGAGGCGGCGCGGCGCGCGATCGAGGCCGGACTCCGTCCCTCCGAGCTCGACGAGCAGCGATTCGGCGATCTGCTCTACACAGCAGGGCAGCCTGACCCCGACCTGCTCATTCGGACCAGCGGCGAGATGCGCGTCAGCAACTTTCTGCTGTGGCAGATCGCCTACGCTGAAATCTGGGTGACCGAGACCCTGTGGCCCGATTTCCGCGCCCGGCACCTTCTCGAGGCGATCCTCGACTACCAGAAACGTGATCGGCGCTACGGCGGCATCACACAGCCGGTCGTCGTCGGGCGCTGACTGCCAGGCAGCGCCTCGAACCGCCCAGACATGGCCCGTGTGCTCAGCGCCCTGGCGCTCCTGCCGTTGGTCATCGCGACCATCTGGTATCTGCCGCCCTTGGCGACACTGGTGCTGGCGGAAGTCGCTCTCCTGCTGGCGTTCCGCGAATTCGCTGCGCTTGCCGCCGCCTACGGCGCCAGGCCGTTCGGGGGCGTGACCATGGTCGGTGTGGCCGCAACGGCGGCCGCCGTCGCGTTCGATGTCACCGTCGTTGTGCTGATGGCCTCGGTGCTGACCATCGGGATCGTCAGCCTGGCCACTGATCGACGTGGCCCTCGGTTGCTGCTCGACGTCGCGTCCTCGCTGTTTCCGATACTGTATTTGGGCTTGCCGATCGGAGCCATGGTGGCGGTCAGGATGAGTTTCGGTCGCGAGGCGTTGGTGTTGCTGCTTGCGACCATCATGGTCAGCGACACGGCTCAGTACTACGGCGGCCGATGGCTCGGGCGGACCCGACTGGCGCCCGCGATCAGTCCGAAGAAAACGGTTGAGGGGGCACTGTTCGGTCTCGTAGCCGGGACCGCCGTGATGCTCGCCATCGGCATCCCGGGACTGGATCAGTCGACCATACCGGCGCGCGCCGTGTTCGGCGTCGCCATCGTTGGGCTCGGCATCGCCGGAGATCTCTTCGAGTCGCAGCTCAAGCGGGGGGCCGGAGTCAAGGATGCGTCCGGGTTGATCCCGGGGCACGGCGGTGTGCTCGATCGCATTGACAGCCTGCTGTTCGCCGCACCCGGCTTCTTTCTGTTTCTCCAGCTCGCATGACCAAGACTCGTATCGCCATCCTCGGGTCGACCGGATCCATCGGGTGCAGTGCGCTCTCGGTGGCGATGGCGCATCCCGACCGGGTCGAGGTGGTCGGTCTGGCTGCCGGTGCCAACGTCAGTCGGTTCGCCGAGCAGGTCGAGCGGCATCGCCCCCGTGTCATTGCGATGGCGGCGGAGGACGGCCTGGCGTCGCTGCGGTCGAAGTTGTCCGAGTCGACCCGTGGCTCGGTTGAGCGCTCGCTCGCCGGGCCGGAGGGTCTGGTTGCGGTCGCCACGGACCCCGACGTCGACCTGGTGCTGTGCGCGACCACCGGCACCACGGCGCTCGACGCGGTGTTCGCCGCGATCGACGCCGGCAAGACGATTGCGCTGGCCAACAAGGAGGTGCTCGTCATGGCCGGCGGGCTCGTCATGGAGGCCGCCCGGCGTCGCGGGGTGTCGGTAATCCCGGTCGACAGCGAGCACAACGCGATCCATCAGTGTCTCCACGGGCGACCGGTCGACGAGATCAAGCGGCTGATCCTGACCGCCTCGGGCGGACCCTTTCGCGAATGGAGCCGGGAACAATTGGCCAGTGTCACGCCGGCCGATGCACTCGACCATCCGACCTGGCGCATGGGCCGGAAGATTACCGTCGATTCGGCGACGCTGATGAACAAGGGACTCGAGGTCATCGAGGCGCGGTGGCTGTTCGGGGTGCCGGCTGAGCGGATCGACGTGGTCGTGCATCCGCAGTCAGTGGTCCATTCGCTGGTCGAGCTGCGTGACGGGTCGCAAATTGCGCAGCTCGGTGTGACCGACATGCGTTTGCCGATTCAGTACGCCTTCTCGTATCCGGAGCGCTGGGACACCGAGCTGCCCGCGCTCGACCTGGCCGCGTGCGGCCGCCTAGACTTCGGTCGACCGGACGTGGAGCGTTTTCCCTGTCTGGCACTGGCCTACCGTGCGCTGAGCGGCGGCGCGGCGCTGCCGGTGGCGCTCAACGCCGCCAACGAAGTTGCGGTCGAGGCATTTCTGGACGAGGCGGTGCCATTCTCGGCGATCCCGATCGTGATCGCGGCGGCGCTCGACAATGCCGATGCCGATCCCCGCGACGCGTCGAGGGTCGGCAGCCTCTCGACGCTTGACGACGTGCGTCGAGTCGATGCCAGCGCCCGGGCGTTTTCCAGGACCCTCGTGGACGAGTTACAATCGCAGGGATGAACGGGCTACTGGCATTTCTTTTCGTCCTCGGCGTGCTCGTGTTCGTGCACGAGCTGGGGCACTTCGTACTGGCGCGGCGCCACGGCGTGCGCTGTCTGACCTTCTCGCTGGGCTTCGGACCCAAGCTGCTGCAGACCAAGCGCGGGGACACGGTGTACTGCATCAGCGCGATACCGCTGGGTGGCTACGTCAAGATGGCCGGCGAGAGCCCGGAGGACGAGCGCGAAGGCAAAGACGACGAGTTCCTGTCCAAGACGAAATGGCAGCGGTTCCAGATCCTGATCGCGGGACCGGCCATGAACATCATCCTCGCGGTGGTGGTCATGACGGTCGTGCTGTATCAGGGGGCGCTGATACCCGTCTACGAGGATCAACCGCCCGTGGTCGGGTCGGTGGCCGAGGATTCGGTGGCAGAGGCGGCAGGCATCCTGCCGGGCGACCGTATCCTCAGCGTCGCCGGGCGCGAAGTCGACACCTGGGATGAGCTCGTCTACGCCGTCTTGCCGCGCGCCGACCAGAACATCGAGGTCGTGCTGCGGAGCGACAGCGGCGTGCGCACCGTCCAGGTGACACCCGAGGGACAAACCTCATACAACCTCGGCGATCTCGGCGTCGGGCCGGATGTGTCGCCCCAGGTGGTCGCCTGGTCCCCGTCCTCGACGGCGGCGCGGGACGCGGGAATCCTGGTCGGAGACGTGATCGAGGGGGTCGACGGCCTCGAGGTCACGCAGGACACGCTGGTCGAGACGATCAACGCCAGCCCCGGGGTCCCGGTGACACTGCGAATTCGCCGCGACGGCGAGCCGCAGGACATCGTGGTCACGCCGCAGCTGGTCGATGACGTCGGTGTCATCGGCGTGGCGCTCAATCCGTTCGAGCAGCGCGTTGTGGAGCCGGGACCGGTCGAGGCATTTACGATGAGCCTCGAGCAGAACTACGAGTGGTCCGGGCTGATCTTCGAGACCCTGTGGGGCCTGATCACCCGCGACACGTCACCGTCGCAGCTCGTGGGGCCGGTCGGCATCGCACAGTTGTCTGGTGACGCGGCGCAGGTCGGCTGGGTCACGCTGTTCGGGCTGATGTCGATGATCAGCCTCAACCTGGGCATCTTGAACCTGTTGCCGATCCCGATTCTCGACGGCGGTCACATCTTCATCATGGCGATGGAGGGGATCTCGCGTCGTGACTTCAGTGTGCGCCTCAAGGAGCGGATGCTGCTGGCCGGCTTCGTCGTGCTGATGAGCCTGATGGTCACGGTAATCTACAACGACCTGACCCGCGTCGAGTGGGTCGAACGTTTCATGATCTGGCGCTAACGCGGTCCCGTTTCCGTCGTTCGTCTCCGTCCTTCCCTCGCCGCGTCCGAAAGCGTCCGAAACCAGAACATGACCGCCACGCTGACCGATCTCCGTCGGGAGATGGGGCCAATGGTCCGTCTCGCGGTACCCGTCGTGGTCGCCGAGCTTGGCTGGATCGCGATGGGGGTCGTCGACATCGCGATGGTGGGGCGTCTCGGCCCCGAGGCGATCGGCGCGGTCGGAGTCGGCAGTGTCTTGTTCTTCGCGGTGGTCGTGTTCGGAATCGGCGCCCTGCTGGGGCTCGACCCGCTCATCGCCCAAGCCCATGGCGCCGGTCGTCTCGACGAGTGTCATCGCTGGCTGTTCCACGGCGTCGGGCTCGGACTGATGCTGGCGTTGCCGCTGACGCTCGTCACGGCCGCGGTGATCGGGACACTCGACCGCTGGGGCCTCGACCCGGGTGTCGAGCGTCTGGCCGGGCCCTATTTCTCAAAGATTCTCTGGAGCATTCTGCCCCTGCTGTTCTACACGGCGTTCCGCAGGTACTTGCAGGCGGTCGGCATGGCCACTCCGGTGATGATGGCGCTCGTCAGCGCAAACCTGATCAACGTGCTGGCCAACTGGCTGCTGGTTTTTGGCAATCTGGGCGCGCCACGTCTCGGAGTCGACGGCGCCGCCTGGGCCACCTGCCTGTCACGCGTCTATCTGGCCCTGTTTCTGGCGCTCGCGATACTGCGCCACGATCGCCGGCATCGCACCGGTCTGTGGCATGTTCCGTGGCGGCTCGAGCTTGGTCGTCTACGTCGTCTGGCGGTCCTGGGTTTGCCGGCGGCTATCCAGGTGAGCCTGGAGGTCGGTGTGTTCGCGGTGGTGACCGCGCTGGCCGGGCGGCTCGAACCGGTCACCCTGGCGGGGCATCAGATCGTGCTCAATGTTGCCAGCGTCACGTTCATGGTGCCGCTCGGCGTGGGGGCGGCTGGCGCGGTTCGAGTTGGGCACGCGGTTGGGCGGCTCGACGCGCCCGGTGCCCGGCATGCCGGGTGGGCGGCGCTCGTGCTTGGCGGCGGCTTCATGAGCTGCGCGGCCGTGGTGTTCGTCCTGGCACCCCGTGCGATTCTGGAGTTGTTCACCGCCAATCCGGCAGTGACCCGGGTCGGCGTGTCCCTGTTGCTCGTGGCCGCCGTGTTTCAGCTCTTTGATGGGCTTCAGGGGGTGGCGACCGGTGTCCTGCGCGGCTTCGGTGACACGCGCACCGCGATGCTCTGGAACCTGGCGGGGCACTGGTTCGTCGGGCTGCCGGTTGGTTACGTGCTGTGCTTCTGGATCGGTTGGGGCGTCGTGGGGCTCTGGGTCGGTCTCTCGGTCGGTCTCATCCTGGTCGGCGTGGTGCTCGTGACGGTCTGGTGGCTCCGCGCGCGAGACTGGGCGCCGGGGGTGTGAGCGGTGTCATTCCCTCCGCTCTTGTATCGGTTGCGGGCTACAGGCTGCGGGCTTCAGGCGCTCTAACGCGACCCTTTGGCAGTGGTGCTCACGGGTCCAACGCGCGCTTACCCATGAGCTCCGTGTCTCTCTGGTGATGCCGCCCGGATGCGCCGCGTTTCCATCTCATGCGTCATCCAGGTCGCCCGAAGCCTGTAGCCCGTAGCCGGAATCTCGGTCGCCTAGGTGTCGTCGCCAAGCACTTTCGCTGCGATCGCCTGCGCCAGCCCGGCCTCGTCGTGACGGCCCGTCAACGGCCATCCGAACTGTTTGAGCTCCGGGACGGCATTGCCCATCACGACCGGGTGCCCCGCGAATTCCAGCATGTCCCGGTCATTCAGGTTGTCGCCGACCGCCATCACCTCGTGTGGTTTCACCTGGCGGCGCGCGGCCCAGTCCGCCAGCGTCACGCCTTTCGAGCAGCCGCTCGCGGTGACGTCGAAGAGCGAGAAGTCGCGGTCTTCGTATTCGGTCAGGGTGAGCGTCAGGTGCTCGGCACACGACAGGTCGCGAACATAGCCGGCCAGAGTCCGCATCTCGGTCACGCCTCCGTTGAACGCCACCTGCGCGGGCTCTTCCTCCAGCGCCGCATCGAGTGCCGTGGTCTCCGTCATGAAGGCATGATGGCGTTCGTAGTAGCCCCGCCGCTGCGGGTGCGACCAGTCGATGCGCTCGTACACATACTGCCGGGCGTCGGGGCGGTCGAAGATGAGCGCGGCACCGGAGCGCACAGACCTGGTGGCGACAATCACGTCTCTTGCGAGGTCGCGCGGTATGAGCCGGGTGGCGAGCGTTCCGCCGTCCGCGGTCTTCACCAGGGCGCCGTTGCTGACGATCAGCGTGAGGGTGGCGCCGAGCCGGTCGGCCATCGGGCGCGCGTGATGAAAGCTACGGCCGGTGGCCAGCACCACCTCTACACCTCGGGACACCGCGGCCAGAATCGCTTCGCGATTGGCGTCCGGCAGGCGGCCGGCGCCGTCGATCAGCGTGCCGTCGATGTCGACCGCGATGAGACGGATCGTGTCGGTCGCTGGCGCGTCACGTGACATGTGCGGATTCAGCCTGGTGAGCCGGAACGCGGCGAAGCCGTCAGGCTTCCTCCTGACCTCCGCCGTCGCGTTGGCTACGGCGAGACGAGCCTGCCTGGTGTCTCCCGTGGACGCTCCGTGGGACCGCTCTTCTTCTGGTAGTGCTGCTCGACATATTCGTCGACGAGCTGCCGGAATGCGCCGGCCAGCTCGACAGACGCACCCCGCAACGTGGTCGCATGACGTCCGTCGACGTAGACCGGGCACGTTGGCTCCTCTCCGGTGCCGGGGAGACTGATGCCAATGTTGGCTGCTTTGGACTCGCCGGGGCCGTTGACCACACACCCCATGACGGCTACCCGCATCTCCTCGACCCCGTGGTAGCGGGTCTTCCACACCGGCATCATGTCGCGGACGTGATGCTGAATTCGCTCGGCCAGCTCCTGAAAGGTCGTGCTGGTCGTGCGGCCGCATCCGGGGCAGGCGGTGATGCTCGGCGCGAACGAACGTAGCCCCAGCGACTGTAGCAGCTCGCACGCCGCGTATACCTCCTCGCGTCGGTCCCCGCCCGGCTGGGGGGTCAGTGAGACTCGGATGGTGTCGCCGATACCCTCGTCGAGCAGGATGCCCATCGACGCAGCGGACCAGATCTGACCCTTGAGCCCCATGCCCGCCTCGGTCAAGCCGAGATGCAGCGGTTGGGTGGTCTGTCGGGCGAGCTCGCGGTAGATCGCGATCAGGTTGCGGGGAGACGACACCTTGCAGGAGATCACGATCTGGTCAGTACCGAGTCCGGCCTCGAGCGCGAGCGCGGTGGACTCGATTGCCGAGATGACCATGCACTCGTTGACAATTTCCTCCGAGCTCCGATCGAGCTGGCTGTCGGTGTTCTCCTGCATCTTGGCCATCACCAGGTCCTGGTTCAGCGACCCGCCGTTGACCCCAATCCGCACCGGTTTGCCGTGGTCCCTGGCGATTTTGCAGATCGTCGCAAACTGCTCATCACGCCGGTTCCCGGTGCCGACGTTGCCTGGGTTGATCCGGTACTTGGCGAGCGCCTCGGCGCATGCCGGATAGCGCGAGAGCAGCTGGTGGCCGTTGTAGTGGAAGTCGCCGATCAGTGGCGTCTGGCAGTCGCGGTCCAGCATGCGGCGTCTGATCTCCGGAACCGCTGCGGCGGCGGCCGGGGAATTGACCGTGACCCGCACCAGCTCGGACCCGGCGTCGGTCAGCTCGACGCACTGGGTAGCGGTCGCCTCCGCGTTGGCGGTGTCGGTGATGGTCATCGACTGTACCACGACCGGAGCGCCCCCTCCGATCTGGACGTCGCCGACGCGTACAGCGGATGTGCGATGGAGGGTTGCGGTTGCCATCTCTCTCAAGAATTGATGATATCACCCGCCTTCGCTGCGGCTTCGCCGCAGCTACGGCGAACAGGTCGGCGGATTGCTAAGACCGTTTTCGCGCGCGCTGCATTGCCCGCATTGTGGCCTGGGCGGCCTCGATCGCCAGATCGACATGACGGTTCGTGTGGGCCCCGGACAGGAACCAGGCTTCGAACTGAGAGGGCGGTGGGTAGATCCCGCGTGTAAGCATGCCTCGAAAAAAGCGCGCATAGGCTGTGGTGTCGGCGCGTGTCGCGCTCGCATAGTCGCGCACCGGGCGGGCCGTGAAAAACGGAGTCAGGACCGAGCCGTGGGCGTTGACCTGGAGGTCGAGCCCGGTCTGTCTCGCGGCGTCGGCCAGCCCGGTCGCCAGCCGTTGACCCAGCCGATCGAGACGAGCGTAGAGCGCCGGCGAGAGCTGCGAGAGCGCCCAGGATCCGGCGGTCATCGCGAGCGGGTTGCCAGAGAGTGTCCCCGCCTGATACACGGGTCCGGCCGGTGCGACCTGTTCCATCAGGTCTTTCAGCCCGCCGTAGGCGCCGACCGGTAACCCGCCACCAATGATCTTGCCCAGACAGGTCAGGTCGGGCCGAACGCCAAACCGCTCCTGTGCGCCGCCCGGCGAGACCCGGAAGCCGGAGATCACTTCGTCGAAAATCAGTATCGTCCCATGCTGGTCGCAGAGGGTCCGCAGCCCCTCCAGGAAACCGGGCTCGGGCGGTACGACACCCATGTTGCCCGCCAGCGGCTCGACGATCAGAGCGGCCACCCGGTTGCGGTGGGCTCGGAACAGCTCTTCGACGGAGCTGAGGTCGTTGTAGCGGGCAACCAGGGTGTCAGCCGCCACGGCTTGCGGGACGCCCGGGCTGGTCGGCACGCCGAGCGTGGTCGCGCCCGAGCCCGCCTGGACCAGGAAGGCATCGCCATGACCGTGATAGCACCCGGCGAACTTGACGACACGGTCGCGGCCGCTGGCAGCGCGCGCCAGACGCAGGGCGCTCATCGTCGCTTCGGTGCCGGAGCTCACGAACCGAACTCGCTCGACCGACGGCATCAGGCGCCGGACGGCCAACCCGAGGTCGACTTCAAGCGCCGTCGGTGCGCCGAAGCTCGTGCCCCGCGCGGCCGCTTCGGCCAGCGCCGCGGTCAGACCGGGCTGGGCGTGCCCATGAATCATCGGGCCCCAGGACATGACGAAATCGACGTAGGACCGGCCGTCCTCGTCCATGATCCGTGCGCCACGGGCACGCCGGATGAACGCCGGCGTGCCGCCCACCGCGGAGAACGCGCGGACCGGGCTATCGACGCCGCCGGGCAGGATGCGTTGGGCCTTGGTGAACAGACGAGCGGACGCGCCGCGTTTCGGGGGACTCATCGCCGTGGAACGATATCATGGGACTCTGAAACAGCATGGACGAGACCTGTGACATCTGCGCCACCTCCGGGATGCGTCCGTTTCTCGAGGTCAGCCTCGTTGGGACGAAACCAGTCTGGATTCACCGGTGCGAGGCGTGCGGTTTTCGGCAGGTGCGTCCTCGGCTGACGACGGTCGAGATCAAGGCGCTGTATCCGAGCGACTACTTCGACTCGGCGTCAGCGGTCGGCTACGCCGACTACGCGCGGGAGTTTCAGCGCAGACAGCGCGAGGCGTACTTTCTGACGCGGTGGTTGGGCCGGCTGCGGCCGCAGGGCCGCCTGCTGGAGGTCGGGTGCGCGCTCGGCTTCCTGCTGGCGGGGCTGAAGCGGTCTGGATGGCAGGTCGAAGGAGTGGACGCGTCTCCCTTCGCGGCCTACTACGCCCGCACGCGCTATGGTGTCGCTGTAGCCTGCGCGACGCTTGAGGAAGCGTCGTTTCCGGATGGCGGGTTCGATGTCGTCATCCAGAAAGACCTGCTCGAGCACGTGGCCAACCCGCGCCGGCATCTCGAGGAGACATACCGGTTGCTGCGACCTGGGGGCTGGCTTCGCCTCGTGACGCCCAATGGCGAGGCGAATCTGCGGCCACTCATGGCGGTGTCGGCAGCCGCGACTGCGCCCCGGCAGTCGGGCGCCGAGCCGCCGGTGCTGGACCAGGGGCACCTGTCATTCTTCAGCCGCCGGCAGCTGGAGCGATTGTTCGACGAATGCGGGTTTCGACGTCGCCGGATGCGCACGATCGGCATCCGCCGGGGGCTGACGGCGCTCGGCCGTTTACCCGGACAGGACAAGTTCGTCCGTCTCGTTGCCTCGTCGTCGCCTGTGGTCCAGCAACTGAAAGCGCCGGTCGCCCTCGACGGCGACACCGACGAGGGGTTCCGGCGTCTCGCCGAACGGATCGACCGGGACATCGCGGGTCGCCGCAGTGGGCTCAGGAGCTGGACACCCTACTACCACTATCACCGAGTCATGAAACGGCTGGACGCGTTACCCGCCTGGTGGGAGATCGGGTACGACTTCGACTGCGTGCTGCAGAAGGTGTAGACGGCAAGCTCATCAGAAGTCAGAAGGCAGAAGTCAGAAGTCAGAAGGCAGAAGTCAGAAGGCAGAAGTTGGAAGAGACAGGGGGCTTCGCCGGCTTCTGGTTCAGCGTCGGTGATGGGCATGAACCGCGGTTGAACGGCTTTCGGCGCCGGAGCCTCGGCGGGTTGATCGCATCGGAGCCGGGATGCCAGAATGAGACGGGAGCGACGTCAAGTTCTTTACGGTGTCCGAGACCGGACACGAACCCGGATACAGGAGACGACGGATGAAGAGATGGTTGACTGCGGGGTGTGTCGGGCTGACGGTGGCGTGGGCCTCGGTGAGCGGACTGGCGACCGAGATGCCGGCCGGTGAGCGGACCGCGGCCGCTGTCCAGGAGACCACCAGCACCGTGCTCGACGGGGTGTTCACCGCCGCGCAGGCGCGTCGCGGTGGACGCGTCTATGCTCGCGACTGCGCCTCGTGCCACGGTCCCGAGCTGAAGGGCGGCGAGATGGCGCCCGGCGTCGCCGGCAGCGACTTCATCGTGTTCTGGACCGAGGTCCCGGTTGGCATGTTGTTCGAGCGGATGAAGGTGTCGATGCCGGAGGATGGACCAGGGCGGCTGACCGACGAGGAGTACACCGACCTCGTCGCGTTTCTCCTCGACGCCAACGACTACCCGGCGGGCGATGCGGAGTTGCCGGCCGACAAGGCGACCCTTGACACGATCATGATCGTCGCCGCCCAGTAGCCGAGCCGGTGCGACCATCGGCCGGGTCAGAGAATCGATATGACGGAGTCTGCGATAGACGAGCGCCAGCCTGCGGGGCCCGACAGCTTCATTCGCTACGCCGTCGCGGTCTTCCTTGTCAGCCTGGTCATTCGGGTGCTGCATCTGTGGCAGATCCGAACGGCTCCGTTCTTCGAGCTCCTGATGGGGGACGCCCAGAGCTATCACACATGGGCGCAACAGATCGCCGCCGGCGATTGGATCGGCAGCGATGTCTTCTACCAGGCGCCACTCTATCCCTACTTCCTCGGTCTGGTGTACTCCGTGTTCGGCGAAGGGCCGATGGTGGTGCGGCTTGTCCAGGCCGTTCTCGGCTCGGCCGCGTGCGCCTTTCTCGCTGTCGCCGGGTGGCGTCTGTTCTCCAAGCGCGTCGGTATCATCGCCGGCCTGATGTTGGCCTTCTACGCACCAGCCATCTTCTTCGACGGCCTGGTTCAGAAGTCGGTGCTCGACGCGTTCTTGCTGTGTCTTACGCTGGCGCTGCTTGGCGGGCTGATTGTGGAACCCAAGCGGCGATGGACATGGCTGTGTGTCGGCGTGACGGTCGGTTGTCTGATGCTGACCCGCGAAAATGCGCTGGTGTTCGTGTTCGCGATCCTGCTCTGGCTCCTCTGGCATCAGCGCCACCTTGCGACCGAGCGCCTCGTCCTGGCCGGTTTCCTGGTGGCCGGGCTCGCCATCGTGTTGTTGCCGGTTGCCGTACGCAACAAGGCAGTGAGTGGTGAGTTCTATCTGTCCACCTCACAGTTCGGCCCGAATTTCTACATCGGCAACAACGAGGACGCCTCCGGCATCTACCGACCGTTGCGATTCGGCCGCGGCGACCCCAAGTACGAGCGTCAAGATGCCACCGAGCTTGCGGAACTGGCCACCGGCACGGCGTTGAGCCCGGGAGAGGTGTCGCGCTATTGGACTCGGCGCACACTCGCCTACATCTGGACACAACCGGGCGACTGGCTGAGGTTGATGGGGCGCAAGGTCATGCTGGCGTGGAACGGCTCGGAGGTGGCCGACACCGAAGACCAGCTCAGTTACGCCGACCGGTCGCTCCTGCTGTGGGCGTCCGGCACGGTCTGGCACTTCGGCGTGCTGGCTCCCTTGGCGCTCATCGGCGTCTGGGCTACCTGGCCGCGGCGTCAGGAGCTGTGGCTCGTGTATCTGATGCTGGTGGTCTATGCCTTGGCCCTCGTCGCATTTGCCGTGATGGCGAGATATCGGTATCCGCTGGTGCCGTTCCTGATTCTGTTTGCCTCGGCCGGTGTGGCGAACATCGGTCACCTGCTGCGTTCGAGGCCTCGGCCGCATCTCGCCTGGGGCGTTGCGGCGACGGTCGTCTTCGCGATCTTCTGCAACTGGCCGGTGTTTTCGATGGCCCAGATGCGCGCCGTGACCGATAGCAACGTCGGCACGGAGCTGCAGGTTCAGGGCAGACTCGACGAAGCGATTGCGCTCTATCGCGACGCGCTGGCGCGCAATCCCGACAATGCAGTTGCCTACAGCAATCTCGGCACGGCGCTCGCTGCCACCGGCGAGCTCGACGAGGCGATCGTGCAACATCGGAGGGCGCTGGAGCTGGCGCCGGAGGACGCCGACGGCCACTTCAATCTGGCCAATGCGTTGGTGGCTCAGGGCGAGATCGACGACGCGGTCGGTCATCTGCGCGAGGCTGTCCGGATCGATCCGGGCTTCGCCGAGGCGCACGTCAATCTGGGGAACGCCCTGGTGACGCTTGGAGAGCTCGAGGATGCGGGTGATCACTATCGTCGGGCCACCGAGCTCAGGCCGGAGTGGGGCGAAGCGTTCAACAACCTGGGCCTGGTGGCCGCCGAACAAGGTCAGCTCCGAGAGGCGGTTGCCCTGTTCAGGCAGGCCATCGATGCGGATCCGGCGCTTGGCGACGCGCACACGAATCTGGCAGCCGCGCTTCAGAAGGGCGGGGCGGTCGACGACGCCCTCACCCACTTCCGTCGGGCAGTCGAGCTGATGCCGGACTCGGCGAGCGCGTACAACGACCTCGGCATGGCGCTCGGCGCCAGACAAGCGCTCGATGAAGCCACCGCGCACTTCCGCCGCGCGACCGAGCTGGACCCGACGTTCATCGAGGCCTACAGCAATCTGGCGACGACGCTGCAATTGCGAGGCGAGCCTGCCGAGGCGATCGAGCAGTATCGGGCAATCCTGCAGATCGACCCGAATTTCCCGCTGGCTCACAACGACCTTGGCATCGCGCTGGCTCAGCAGGGCCAGCTGGAGGACGCGGTCGGCCACTTTCGGCAGGCCATCCAGATTGCTCCAGAATATGCCGACGCCCATGCCAACCTCGCGATGGTCGCCGAGATGCAAGGCAATCTGGACGAGGCGATCCTCCACTATCAGGAGGCGGTACGGCTTGCGCCGCAGAACCCGGAGATGGAGAGTCGATTGCAGGCAGCGCTGGCCGAGCAGGCGTCGCCGCGCTAAGCTCAGCGGAGCTCCGCGAGCATCTCACACGCGGTGGGCAAGCCCATGTCGCAGGCCTGTGCGATCAAAGCCCGCGACCGCGTCTCGTCCGGCGCGATCCCTTCGCCAGCCCGGTACATCAGCCCGAGACGGAGGCAGCTCATCGCCTCGCCCGCGGTGCAGGCCTGGTCGAAACCGCCGGCGGCGAGCCCGAAATCGACCGCCACGCCTTCTCCTCGCAAATAGACCTCCGCCAGGGCGCTGCATCCGGTCGGCCAACCCAGATCGCAGGACCGCAAAAACAGCTCGCGTGCCATAGCCTCGTCCCGCGCGACGCCTCGACCTTCTCTGTACGCCGAGGCTAACAGGTAGCAGCCCTCGCCGTCGCCGGTGTCGCACGCCTCTTGGAGAGGGGGAGTGTCCTGGTAGGCCCAGGCATAGGCGAAGCTCGTGGACGCGCGCGTGAAGCCCAGAGCTCCGGATGCGAGCGCGTCGGCATTGGTGCAGCCGGCGGCGAGCCCAAGGTCACAGGCGCGCGCGAAGCTGGCGGCGGCGCCGCTTGAGTCGCCCGCCACAAGGGTGCCCTCAGCCAGCAGAATTCCGAGCTCATTGCAGGACCACGCAAATCCCTCGGCACAGTTGTTGGACTGCCGGACGAGCAGCTTGCGGCACCCGTGGCGGAGTCCTTCCGAGCAGGCCTCCTCCCAGAATGCGGGATTTGCGCCTTCGTGTCTGGCGCCCACCATGTTGGTATTGAGGAGCCCGACAAAGAGGAGCGTCCACACCGCCATCGAGCCGAAGTTGAGCTGCCGGAGAGAGAAGCTCGGCCACAGCTTGTCGAAACCGAGCATCTCCGCGTGGGCCGCGCGCGCTATGCGGTCGAGCATCCGGACGCTGAGGTTGAGCACCGGAACGCACAGCAGCTTGTCGTAGAACGCCGGCACGCCAAGCGGGACAAACAGCGCGTAGAGCGCGAACACGCTCGCGCCATACAGTGCCCCGAAGAGTACGCGGCCAAGAGCGGTTCGTGGGGATGTGGATGGATCGGTGATCAAGAGGTGCAGGCCGAGGAACACCGCGATCGGAATGCTCGTGTCGACAAAAAAGTACACCCCGGTGACGCCGGAATAGACCGCGCCCAGCACATAGAGTGCGGCCGCCGCCGAGAGCGTCATCAACGTGACCGCGAAGAAGTACTGCACAAACAACCCCAGCAGAAAGATCACCAGATACATATGCTCGGGGTATCGCAGTGTCTGGGCAATCTCCTGGCCCCACGTCAGCTCTGTCTGTCCCAACGCGATGAGGACGATCGAGAACACCGACAGCGAGAAGCCGGACGGGTTGAAGATGTGCGTGCGACGCCCGTCCTTCGTCCACGTGAACAGCTCCTTCCCGATGAATCCCAGCGCGACCATGAGGAACTGCAGAAAGAACCAGTCGTCTCGGAACCACAGAAACAGGTTCGTGCTCAGTATGATCGGGAACGGGCCAAATCCCAGTCGCCATGAGTCGCGTCTCGACCAGGCGAGCAGCATGTCGAACGCGTAGGCGAACACGATCTGCGCGACGATCAGCCACGCGTGATTCGCGACTTCAGGCCAGTACCAGCCCCAGTACAGATACACACCGATGTGGGCCAACAGCTGGAGGTAGTGATTCTTCTGGAGGGTGAACTCGAAGGTGAGTGATCGTTGCTGGCGAGCGGCAGCCGTTCTCATCGCCACCTGCCAGACGAGCAACCCTGCGCACGCTCCCCAGAAGGACCAGATGAGGCCGCCACCGTCGCGGACCCGCGGCAGGAAGCTGAGCGAAAAGAGAAGCAGCGTCAAGTACGCCGGGAGCTGCAGCGCAGATGGGCGACGAAGGGATGTGAGGGTGCCGGCGAGTGCCATGTGTGACATTTAGATAAGACCCGGGTGGAGATACCGCCGGGTCGATATTCCAGCGATCATGCTTTGCCGTTCCCGGTGACAGGGTGGTTGGTTCGCACACCTAGTCTAACTGCTGTGTGCGTTACAATCGCGGACGGTATCAATTCTCAGCCAATGCGAGCAAATGGTTCGAACAAGACGGCAATGGGCGAGTTGACGCCACGCCGGCTCCTGGCCGCGATGGGTCCGTTCGTGCTGGTCGTCGCGTGTGGACTGGCGGTGTATGGCAACTCGCTCTTCTTTGACTACACCTACTTCGACGACCAGGAGCTCGTCTTCAACAATCAGTATTTCTACGACGACCTGTCGAATATCGGCGCGCTGTTCATGGACGACATGTGGCGCTTCACGGAGGACACCTATTACCGTCCACTCTACATGCTGACCTATATGGTCGACTTCCAATTCACCGGCACCGATCTGTTCGGGTTCCACGTGACCAGCATCCTGATCCACCTGCTGTCGGCCAGTCTGCTGCTGGTGCTGTTTCGCACGATCGGTTACTCCGAACGTCTGAGCCTGTGGGGGTCGCTCTTCTTTGCCGTGCACCCCGTGCTGGTTCAGGGCGTGTCGTGGATTCCAGGTCGAAACGACAGTCTGCTCGGGCTCTCGGTCATCGTGGCCACGCTGGCGTGGGCATCGTACTGGCGTGACCCGGGACGCTGGCGGTGGAGCCTGCAGTCGCTGACGTTCTTCAGCGCGCTTCTCATCAAGGAGCCGGCGTTCGTGCTGCCGCCGCTGCTGCTGGGATTGGCCTGGGCTCGGGACGAGCAATTTCGGACCAAGCTCAGGGCGCGGTGGATGCCGATCGCGCTGGGGTGGGGGCTTCCTGCCGCCGCATGGTTCTCGCTGCGCACCATCGCGTTCGACAATCCCGCACCTGTGCTGCCACGGCTCGTGGACAACGTGGCCGAAGTGGGGCTCGTGCTGGTCCACTACTTCGGCAAGACCGTCGTCCCGATCTCGTTGCGCACCGTGGCCGACCTGCACGCGCCGGTCTGGCCTGGTCTGCTCGTGCTCTTGGCGCTCGGCTGCGTGTTGCTTCTGGTACGACAGCGTGCGCTGCTATGGCTCGGCCTGGTCTGGTTCGTTCTGTTGATTCTTCCCACGCTGCTCGCAGGCCATGAGTTTCACCTCGAGGAGCGGTTGTATGCGCCCATCGTGGGCATCCTGATATTCGGGCTCGAGACGCTTCGGTCCACCGCCTTTCACACCAGACCGATCGGGCGCGTTGTGCTGTCAATCTGGGTGGTCCTGTTCGCGGTGGTGGCGTTCAATCGCTCGCAGCAGTTCGCCGACAGGTGGGTGTTGTGGGAAACGGCTGTTGCACAATCTCCACGCTCGGCGTTTGCCGCGAACAACCTCGGCGCGATCTACTTTCTGAATCAACAGTACGAACAGGCGCGCGAGCAGTACGAGCGGACGATCGAGCTCGACCCGGACGAGCCGATGGTGCGAAACAATCTGGGACTTGTGCACCACCAGTTGGAAGACTTCGAGACGGCGAGGGCCTATTACGAGGAGGAGATCCGTCGCAATCCGTGGTACCCGGATAGCCACTACAACCTGGGTATGCTCTGGTTGCGATTAGACCAGGTGGATCGAGCGGTGCGCGAGTGGGAGCAGGCAATCGAAGTCGATCCCGATTATGCACTGCCCTACGAGATGCTGGCGCGCTTCTATCAAGACGTCGACCCCGCTCAGTTCCAGCTCTATCGTGACGAGCTGAGGAGACTGGGGATCAAGACCTTTGACTAGCAGCCCGTGGTGAAAGTCCTTCGTTATAGGGATCGACACGATCGATCCTGCGTACTACACTGTCGCGTATGGCTATGGGGAAACGGCGTCGCCGGGCGCGCCAATCGAAGATGTGGGTCGCCACGACGGACTTGCCGAAGAGCGCGGGGCACCCGTTCTACGAGCGGCTGAATCGGGTGCTCGACGATGCG
>JASLOY010000079.1 GCA_030745255.1 Vicinamibacterales bacterium | reverse complement strand
ACAGCCAAGAGGCGATCTCTCGGCGGAAGAGTTCGCGGGGCGCTCCGAATTCAAAGGCAGGGGTGGTCACGACCGGGACCGCGACGATCGCGTTGCCCTGCCGATAGAACAGCTCCCGGCCCTGGCGGCCCCACACCGGCCAGCTGCCGCCATTGGTCGAGACCTGCCACTGGCCTTCATCGACCTCGGGGAAGGGCCGCACATGGATTTCCCCCGACCCACGGTAGGCGATGAAGCGACCGTCGGGCGAGAAGCGTACGGAGCCAGTGAGAGCCCCGAGAACCTGAACCTGCTGCGGTGAGCGATCCTCGGAGACGCCGAGCGTACTGGCGTGAAACATTCCGGTGGCTTCTTCCTCCCTGAAGGCGAGCAGATTCCCCTCTGGGTTCCAGGACGTTGGCGTCGTCCAGAGCCCGCTGGCCAGCAGGAGCTCCGCCGTTCCCCCGCCACCGGCCGGCTTCCTATAGATGTCGCTCTTTCCGGCGCGGTCCGAGGCGAACACGAGCGTCGTCCCATCCGGTGTCCAGACCGGCGAGAGATTTCGACCCTCGAACGTCACCCGGCGCCAGGTGTCGGTGCTGAGGTCGTACACCCAGATGTCCTGGCTGTCGCCGTCCCGGATCGCCACCGCCAGGCGATCGCCATCTGGAGAGAGGCGCGGGGCGGAGTAGGCTTGTGGCTCCACGGGCAATGGCTCGACGGAACCGTCACGGTCGACCCAGGCGAGTGTCCGCGCATCGAGGGATGGCGCCGGTGTGTAGGCCAGCGCTCCGTCCGCCGCGACCCGGAAGTCGGCGTAACCACTGAAGGTGTTGGTGCGGACGTTCTCCAGAATCCGAACGGATGGTCCGGTGACCTCCAACCGAGCGAGGTCGAACGGCATCGCCCACAGTGCGGATTCTCGCCCGTACAGGATGTGTCCCGTCGGAACGTATCGAGCCTGGAAGCCGCTTTCCACCAGGATCTTCCGCTCTCCGGTCGCGAGCGCCAGGACCTCGACGCGGAATCCACGGTTCTGGTCGTGGAGGCCGAAGAGCACCGCCTCGCTGCCAGGGAGCACCCAGGGGTGGTGCCAATCCAGCTCGCCGCTCTCCGTGTCCGGCGTCGTGAGCGCCTGGGGTTCTCCGCCGGTGTCGGCGACGCGCCACAACCCGAGATTCGCCCCGCCAAAATAGATATTGCCGTCATCGCCCCAATTCATGCCAAACGCCCCGTCGGGCAGATCGGCCAGCGTGACAGCCACCCCTCCGTTTGCCGACACGGTCTTGACTTGCCCGGCGGCGTGAAAGCCAACCCGCTGGCCGTCGGGAGAAAAGAACGCGTCGCCCCCACCTTCGGCTCCCGGGAGTGGTCTGGCCTCGAGCTCGTCGAAGCGACGCATCACCCACTCGGAGGGTGAGGACAGGTAGAGCAGCCGCGTGCCGTCCGGGGAGACGGCGAACTGTCGGTTCGTCTCGGGCCGCTGGATCTCGAAACGCGTGATGCGGCGCGGCGCGTCGACCTGGCCGGGTCCTGGTACCGCCAGCGTGAGGGCGAGCAGCACGGCGATGGCGGCCATGACGCCGGCGATGCTCCAGGCCAGCCAGCCGCGGGACGGCGCCGCGGGTACGGCACCGGCGCTCTCTGCCACCGGCGTCGGCGTCGACGTCTCTAGAGCCTCGTCGATCTCGATCCGCGCCATCGCGATGTCGGGCATCCGATCGCGGCGAGTCTTCTCCACACACCGACGAACGAGACGTCTGACGAGAAACGGCGTCGACTCGGGCAGCACGCCCCAGTCGGGCTCGCGGGTGAGGACGGCCGCCAGGACGTCGGACACGGTCTGCCCCGAAAAGGCGAGGCGGCCGGCGAGCATCTCATACAGGACGCACCCGAACGACCAGATGTCCGTCCGCTTGTCCAGAGGCCGCCCACGCGCCTGCTCCGGACTCATGTAGGCGGCCGTCCCGAGGATCACGCCGTCCCGGGTGCCCGCGGCGGTGACCGTCGGCGAGTTGGCTAACTCTTCCGGCGTCTGCTCCGCCTCCAGCGCCTTCGCCAGACCGAAGTCCAGCACCTTGACCGTGCCGTCGTCCTTCACCTTGACGTTGGCGGGCTTGAGATCCCGGTGGATGATCCCCTGCTCGTGGGCGGCCTCCAATGCCTCGGCGATCTGGCGGGCGATGGGCAGGGCTTCGTCGAGTGGGATCGGGCTCTGAGCATGCCCGATCCGGTCCTGCAGCGTCGGACCTTCGACGTATTCGAGGACGAGGGCAGGGGAGTCACCGTCGTCTTCGAGGCCGTAGATCGCCGCGATGTTCGGATGATTGAGCGACGCCAGGACCTTCGCTTCCCGCTGGAAGCGGGCCAGCCGCTCGGCATCGTTGACGAAGGCGTTGGGCAGGATCTTCAGGGCGACATCGCGGCCGAGCTTGGTGTCCCGCGCCTTGTACACCTCGCCCATCCCGCCGGCGCCGATCTGGCCGGTGACCTGATAGACGCCGAGCGTCGAGCCGGGTTCAAGAGGCATAGAGGGGACGAGGGATTATAGCCAGGATGGCGTCCCCAAGGGGATCCGATACGTTGTGGAAAGGCGAGACCCGGGGCTACGTGAACGCCGCGTAGCGCATCAAGGCGTGTGAAGGTCAGAGGGCCCCGTCGGCCTACGATTCGTCGCCGAAGAAGGTCTCGACCCGTGGAGCGAGGGCCGGCGCTCTGGAGCGCGTCAGGCGCTGGCGCGGCGCTGTCGGCATCGTCCTCATCCAGGCGAATCGCTCAATGGCACGTGAGACGATCCGCTGGCGCGCCTCTTCGTCGGGTTCGAGGCTCCAGTTGCCGGGCTGCCGCGTGCTGCCCAGTGCGATGCCGTCGGAGCGCGGCATGCAGCCGTACTGGTAGTCCACCTCGGGCTGGGGAACCAAGAACGTCAGCTGCCCCTTCACCGGCGCCAGCTCCGCGTCGTTGAAGAGCCTGTACGAGCCCAACCCGGTGCAGTTGACGATGACGGGCTCGTCCAGCGTCATCAGGTCGCGGGACGAGTCGAACTTCCGGACAACGGTGCGAGCGCCGAACAACCGGACCTCCCGCGTCATCGCCTCCAGGTAGCGGGGCGGTTCCATCTTCATGCTCGTCCGGCGCGCCGCGTAGCGGGTCGGAAACGGATGTTCTCCCGGTTCCAGAATCTCCCGGCCGGATCGCATGTGCGCCGGCAGCAGGCTTCCGCCCCCGCGCTCGAATCGTGCCTCGCTCTGGGCCGTGGGCAACTCGTCCATCGTGCTGTAGCTGTCGATCCAAGAGACGGCGAAGCGTGGCCCGACCATGAGTTGCCACTCCCGGTACGCAATTTCAACTGCCTCGGTGAACTGCGATTGCCAGGCCGGCGTGTAGGCTCGTCCCGTAACGAGGCCGGAGGTGGGCGTGAACCCGCCCCAGGCCATGTTGGACGTCGTGTAGGGCGGGACCGCCTCCGTGTAGATCGTCACGTCGAAGCCGCGCCGCTGCAGTTGCCGCGTCGTCGCCAGGCCGACTGCCCCCGATCCGAGGACAGCGACTCGCCGGTCGCCCGGCGCCGCCTCGACCGCCAGGTCGGCCGCCATCGCACCTGTGCCCCATGAGAGGGACAGGCCGGAGCCCCCGTGGCCGTAGTTGTGGACGACCGTCCGCTCATCGAACTTTTCAGCCTTGAGGACGAAGCCGGACCGGCGGTGCGGACGAAGGCCCACCGTGGTCCGAATGACCCGGTCCCACGAGGCCCGTATCGGCGCCAGAACAACCCGCGGCCGCGTGGGCCTGACGGGCGGCGGCGTGCGGGCCGCGCATCCCCCGAAGCCGAGTCCGAGCGCCGCCATCCCGCCGGTCTTGAGCAGTGTCCGTCGATCCATGGGCGACCTCCTGGGGCACACGTTCTTGCATGATACACGGCCGACGCGGAGTTGACCGGCATTCCGCAGTCGACGATTTCGGCGATCGAAAACGATCGGGCAAAGCTCGGCGTGGAGCGTGCGAAGGCGCTCGCACGCGCGCTTCGTTGCCATCCGGCAGTCCTGGTGTTTCCCGGATGGGACGTCGGCAGCGATACCGCCGCATAGCTCGAAGCGGAATGGCGTCCCCAAGGGGTTGGCTCCCTCGCGTATGCCCGCTAGTACTGTCGGATTGGCCTTCGACGGAGGGGTGAAACTCGCCGCGTGAGCAGGGAAGTCGGCCTACCGCCCCGTCGGCACCCGTCGGTTGGCGAAGCGGTTCAGCGTCTTTCGCCAACGACCTACCGCGTCTGGAACGTGACTGGCCACTTGACCGTCCAGCACGATCTCACGTGTCTCGTAGGGATGGCCGTAGAAGTCTTCGTTGCTGTCCTTGTCCCTACGAATCGCTGCGCCTTTCACGGTGACTCCAGCGAACAATCCGCGGGCGCGCGAGTAGCTCAGGATCGTTGCTCTCATCTGCACGTCGGTTGAAACTTCGGCGTCACGGCCCACTGGGCCTGCGGCCGCCGAGGCGTCGACGCCAAGCGTGAACTGGTTGCCGAGCAAGTTCTCGAGCCCCTGTCGGTTCATGATCACGAGCACGACATCGATAGCCTGCCCGCCGATCTGAAGGCCAAAGCTTCCGCCAGTCAGGGTCAAGAACGCGGGGGGGCGACCACGTCCCGTCGGCCTGATCGCGGACGCTGATGATGCCTCGCCCTCGGTGACCGCCGAAGATGAATCCAGCCTTCAGGGTCGAGGGGAAGACTGCGATTCCTTCGGCCTTGGCAAGCACGGAATCTGGAATCGCGTGGTCTGGCGCACCCATAATCTCCTCCATCACGGTGGCGGCCTTGAGCACCCGGTCCAACTGGTCCGAGCTTGCGAACGCAGGGCTCGCGACGCCCGTGTTCAAGAGGAATAGAAGAACGATGTGCCAGTGCCAAGCGGAGCTAGTCATAGCCTGTGGCTACGCACAACCTGTGCCACACGGTCGAATAGGACAGCACGTCGGGAAACGGGCGGGAATCGCGTGTCCCGAGCCCTCGTCGGCCTTCGGACGCATCGAGCACCACTCCGGTTGTCTACAGAAACGAACGCTGATTACAGGATTGCGGACAGAGCGCGTGACTGCGCTACCGTCCCGTCGGCACCCGCGCCTGGAGTACGGTGAACCAGTGCGGCCTACGAGACGGGCACCCGCTCGAGCAGTTCCTCGAACCAGTTCAACACGACGACCAGGTCGAACGGTGAGGTGTCCTCGGTACCGCCAGGCCCACCGGTGATCGCCAGGAAGACTGGGCGTGATCTCTCTGACTCCCTCATCCCGGTACCAACGCCAGGCACGCACCTACCGGGTCCTGGACAACGGCAGATGCGTATGTCCCATCTGTGTTTTGTGTCGCTCTGATGATCTCACCGCCGCCCTCTCGCACACGACGAAGACTCTCGGGGAGATCGCCAACGGGGAGGTACATCAGCCAGACCGGCGGCAGGCCCAGGTTCGCGCCGCGTGCATGACAGACTCTCGCCGCGGAGTTCCCATCATCACCGAGCATGGTGTAGTCGATGTAGGCCTCTTTCGCGTCCTCCATCTCGATGTTCTGCACCGACCAGCCCACGACCTGTCGATAGAAGTCACGGGTTACCGGGGCATTAGAGACCGTCAGGTTGAGCCAAGAAATGCAGCCCGTACGCTCCGCGGCGTCGCGCGATGCGCCGCCCTCATCCGGGGAAATGGACTCAGCGGAGACGACTGGGATGACCCCGAACGCCGCCCCATTGGGATCGAGGAGAACAGCCCACTGACTTCTTCCGTCTTCGTCTCTTGAATGCCAAAGCTCATCCCCGCCCAGCTCCAGCGCACGGGTGACACTGGCTGCGACATCGGCGACCTGTATGTGCGGCATCCATTGCAGCGGTAGCTTTTCGTACTCCGTACTGCGCGCGCCCAGGCCGATGATCGGCATTCCTCGGTTGTTCGTCAGGTCGTCCCGCCAAAGTGGATTCTCACCCGTAGTCAGGACACGTGAGTAGAAGGTCAGTTCGCGATCGTGTTCTGGGACGGCGATATCGGCGCTGAGGATCCCGCCGACGCCTGGGACAAAAGGGTTACTCATGGTTCGCGTCCTCGCCGAGTGTCGCACCGACTTCCAGTGAGGGAACGGGGGATTATAGCCAGAATGGCGTCCCCAACGGGAACCGCTCGAGTTGTAGCTTGTCGGCTCCGGCGGGCGGCGTAGGCTTCCGCACGGGCTCGGCCGTCCCCAACCGGCTACCGGCTAGCCGCGTAGCTTGCCTATAATCAGCCCGTTCGGCGATCGCCAACCCGTTCTAGCGGACGCGGGGCCCGTCATGACGACCAGCGAGCCGACCTCCGGAAGACCAGCTCTCGCTACCTGGTCCCGTACTGGCCTCCTCGCGTTGATCTGCGTGGGGCTGGCCGTGATCGGCACATCGGCCCCCGTTCATGAGGTGATCCTCGACGTGTTGACGGCGGCCAGTGAGGTCATCGCGACTCATCCGGGCTGGGGCGCGACGGTGTTCGTGCTCCTGTCGGCAGCCTCGGCGATGGTGGCGTTCTTCTCGACCGGCGTCTTGGTGCCGGTCGCCGTCGTCACGTGGCGCGAACAAGTGACCTTCGCCCTGCTGTGGCTCGGTTGGATTCTCGGCGGAGTGGTCGCGTACACGGTGGGGCGCCTGCTCGGCCGCCGGGTGGTCGCCAGGCTTACGTCAGGTCGTGGGTTGGCCTATGCCGATCGCGTGTCGCGCGCGGCGCCGTTCGGCCTCGTGCTGCTGTTTCAGCTTGGCCTGCCGTCGGAGATTCCGGGGTACGTGCTCGGTCTCGCTCGATACAGCTTCGCGAAGTATCTTCTGGCCTTGGCTTTGGCCGAGCTACCCTACGCGGTGGTCATGGTCTACCTGGGAGTCAGCTTCCTGGAAGGGCAAACGACGCTCTTGGCGGTGATCGCCGTGGTCGTCCTCGTGTTCGCCGCCTGGGCCTTCCAGACGCTGCACCATCGATTCGCGACGCTGAGTCAGGACGCCGAGGGCACGTAGCGCCTTGGGCGTCAGGGTTCAGACGGTGGTTCGAGGAACTCACAGCACGAGTGCCCGTCCCGTAGCCAGTCGGCTCGCGGTATCTTGGCGTCCCCAACGGGATTCGGTACGTTGTGGAAGGGCGAATCGCGGGGGTATGTGAAGGCCGCGTAGGGGAGTCCGTCGCCACCTACCGTCCCGTCGGCACCCGCGCCTGGATGTTCGCCCATCAGTCGCGAAGCGCTGCGACTGGATCCATGCGGGCGGCCCGGCGGGCCGGCAGGTAGCTGGCCAGGAGGGCCGCCGAGGCGAGCAACGCCGCGGCGGAGGACGCGATCCAGGGATCGTTTGGCCGCACATCGAAGAGGAACGCGTTCAACACGCGGAGGCTGACCAAGGACGCCGCCAGGCCCAGGACGAGTCCAATGACGGCCAGTCTCGCCCCGCGGCGGAGCACCTGTGCGACCACATCGGCCGGGCGCGCCCCCAACGCCATGCGAATGCTGATCTCCTGAGTTCTGACGGCCACCGCGTGGGAGATCACACCGTACACGCCGACGAGGGCGAGCGCGATCGCCAGAGCGGCCATGACGGACAAGAGCGTCGTGCGGAAGCGGGGCGCCGCGACGCTACGGTTGATCAAGTCGTCGAACGTCGCGACGCGGTTCAGCGGCAGGGCGGGATCGAGATCCCAGATGGTGGTCCGGGCGCTCTGGGCGACGGCGGACGGGTCGATCGAGGTCTTGAGAATCAGCGTTTGCGTCCGAGCGGTCCGTTGACGCGTGGGGGCATAGATCCATGGTCGCGGCTCGAGATGAAGTTGCTCATGGCGCACGTCGCCGACGACGCCGATGACGGTGAGCCACGGGGCCTCGCTGCTGGTGCTGCCGAACTTGAGTCGCTGGCCGATCGGGTCTTCCCCTGGCCAGTAACTTCGGGCCATCGATTCACTAATCGCGACGACCGGCACGCTGCCATCCCGATCCTCATCGCCAATGGCGCGTCCGGCGAGGACGGGGACCCCCATCACCCGGAAGTACGAGGGTGTGACGAAGCTGTGGCTGACGTTCGTCTCCTGGACGCCGGCGCGGTTCTCGACCTGCGTGGAGCCCGATGATGATCCACCCAAGATCGGCACCTGGCCAGCCGCGGCCACGGCGTCAACGCCGGGGAGCGCCGCGAAGCGACCGTACAACTGGTCGTAGAATCTCTGCACCTCCTCGGTGCCGTAGCGGTCGGCGGGCAGGTTCAGCCGAACAGTCAGCACGTTCTGTGACTCGAAGCCACGCTCGATCGACGTCAGCCGAGCGAAGCTCTTCATCACGAGGCCGGCCGAGACGAGGAGCACGAACGCGAGGGCGATTTCGGAGACGACGAGCAGTTCCTCGGTGCGATTGCGCTGTCGGCCCCCGGCGAAGCCCCGCCCCGCCTCCCGGAGCAGGTCGGCAATCTGCGTTCGCCCCGCAGCCAGCGTCGGCACAAGGGCGGTCAGCAGGCCCGTCAGCACGGAGAGGCCGGCCGCAAAGACGAGGACTCGATAGTCGATGCCGATCTCGTGCGTGCGAGGAACCTCGGGTGGCAACAGCGCGAGCAGTGGCCGGAGCCCCGCCAGTGCTAGGAGCAGACCGGCCACGCCACCCGCGACCGATACCATGAGGCTCTCGCTCACGAGCTGGAGCAGGAGCCGGCCCCGCCCTGCGCCCAGCGCCGCGCGCACCGCCAGCTCCCTCCGTCGTTCGGCCGCCCGGACCAGTAACAGATTGGCGATGTTGGCGCAGGTAATCAGCAGGACCAGCCCAACCACACCGAGGAAGAGCAGGAGGGCCGGGCGGACGTCCCCGACCACCTCTTCCTTGTACGCGGCCAGACGCACTCCGAAGTCATGCTCACCGGGGTTGGCTTGGGCGATCCGCTCAGTGACCGATTCCATCTCGCGTTGCGCAGCGGGAATGCTCACCGCGGGGTCGAGCAGGGCGATTGCCTTCAGCGACTGGCTGCCCCGTCCTTCCCGCTTCGCGTTATCTCGGAAGGTGGTCCAGAACTCGGCCGCGCGGGTGGGAAAGTAGAACGCCGGAGGCATCACGCCTACGATCGTGTAGGGCGTGGCGTCGAGCCGGATCACCTGACCCAGGGCCGAGGATTCGGAGCCGAAGAGGCGACTCCAGAGCCCGTGACTCAGGATGACGATCTTCTCGGCACCGAGCGCATCGTCGCTGGGGAGAAAGAGCCGGCCCAGGAGCGGTTGCGTGCCGAGGGCGGCCAGGACGCCGAAGGTTGCTCGCGCACCGACAAGCCGTTCGGGCCGCTCGCTATCGGTGAGCGTGACGGTGGCCTCACGGTAGACTCCGACCTCTGCGAACACTCGACTCAGCTGACGCCAATCTTCGTACACCGGCCAGGAGACGGGGAACGCGCTGGCAAAGCCACGGAGTACCGGGTTCGGGGAATCGAGCCAGGCTGCGTGCGTTTGATGGGCCGCCACGAGCCGGTCTGGAGCCGAATACGGCAGCGGCCTGAAGAGCACCCCGTCGGCCACGCTGAAGATCAGTGTGCTCGCGCCGATGCCCAGCGCCAAGGTAAGCACCGCAAGAATGGTGAATCCTGGCCGCTGGGCGAGCATCCGGCTGCCGTGACGTACGTCCCGGCGCAGTTCGTCGAGTATGGCCATAGCCTTCAACCTACTGGCTCGCTGCCAAGTTCGACGGTGAACAGGCGCTCGGCGTTGCGAAAGAACAGAATGGCGTCCCCAACGGGATTCGAACCCGTGTTTTAGCCTTGAAAGGGCTACGTCCTAGGCCTCTGGACGATGGGGACCCCGGAGTGTTGTCGGCGCTTGGATGCACGAGGTGCAGGCCGCGCGCACGTACGATCGAAAAGTGTAGCACGGCGCGAGTGTGCCGGAGCGCTGGTCAGGTCCGCATCGGTTCTATAATGACCACGTGGCGCTGTTTGAGCCGCTGTTCCAGGCGCTGAACGAAGCCGGCGTCCGCTACGTCGTCGTCGGTGGCGTGGCCGTGGTCCTGCACGGCCACGCGCGATTGACGGCGGACATCGACTTGGCCTGCGATTTGGCCCCCGCGCAGGCGCGCCTCCTCATCGAGACCCTCGTCAATCTCGGGTTCGCGCCACGAGCGTCGGTCGAGCCTCTGGACTTTGCCGATCCCAACATCCGACAGAGTTGGATCGACGACAAGGGGATGGAGGTGTTTTCGATGGTCGATCGGGCGGACCCGATGCGTGCGGTTGATATCTTCGCTGCGAGTCCGATCGAGTTCGAACAGTTGTTGGCCAGGGCGGATGAGATTCTGCTCGAAGCGACAGCGGTTCGGGTTGCGTCGATTCCCGACCTGATCCAGTTGAAGCGCCTCGCCGGTCGACCCCAAGACCTGGCGGATATCGAACAACTCGAGCGGATACTGCGGCGCCGTGAGGGGGCGGACGGATGACCGAACGCGATTGGTTGCGAGGTTGGGAGGCGAGTCGCCAGGCCAGCCTAGATGCGGCCTTGGTGGCCACACCTGCGCAGCGACTTGCCTGGCTGGAGGAGGCGCTGGAGTTGGCCTACAGCGCCGGTGCCCTGCCCAAGAGACCCTCACCCA
>JASLOY010000799.1 GCA_030745255.1 Vicinamibacterales bacterium | reverse complement strand
GCTGGTCGTGGCTCTCTTGCTCGTCGCGGCGGTTGCCCAGGCCCAGGTTCCGAATGGTGACCCGCCGCGAACGCCATGGGGTGCGCCCGATCTCAACGGCGTCTGGGACTTCCGCACGCTGACGCCGTTCGAGCGTCCGAGCGACCTGGCTGACAAGGCGTTCTTCACGGCCGAGGAAGCGGCCGCCTTCGAGGCGTCGCGGCTCGCCGAGTTCGCGGTCCGAGACGACCAGGAACCGGCAGACATCGTCGGCAACTACAACCAGTTCTGGTTCGATCCGGGCAACAAGGTCAGCGAGACCAACCAGACGTCTCTGGTCATCGATCCGCCGGACGGACGCGTGCCGCCGCTGACGGCCGAGGCCACAGCGAAGCAGGAGGCGCAGCGGCTGGCTCGGGACGGCATCGACCGACACTCGCCGACCCCGGGGGGATGGGTAGAGGACCTCGGCTCGGGCATGTTCGCTGTGCGCTGCATCCTCGGCTTCAACTCCGGGCCGCCGATGAGCCCGGCCGGCTACAACCAGAACGTTCAGATTGCCC
>JASLOY010000798.1 GCA_030745255.1 Vicinamibacterales bacterium | reverse complement strand
ATGCCAAACCACTGGATACTTGGCAACACGATCGGGGTAGCGGTCGATTCCCGTGACCACGTTTGGATCGTTCATCGTAATCGCCCAGCACAGAGCTTCTCGAGCTCGGGAAGGACAGAAATAGGTGCTGCTCAAGATCCACCTCTGAGTGAATGCTGCGTGCCGGCGCCTCCGGTCCTCGAATACGATGCCGAAGGCAATCTTGTCGGCTCATGGGGTGGTCCGATCGAATCGGGTGAGTACGAGTGGCCCGATTCGAATCACGGCATCGAGGTCGACCACATGGATAACGTATGGATCGGCGGCAACGGCGGTCCAGACTCGCACGTCTTGAAGTTTTCCAGGGCCGGGGAGTTCCTGATGCAGGTAGGCCGCAAGGGCGCCCGCATGGCAGACGGTGGACGAGCTCGGCGTAACAGCCTTGATCCTGAAAACTTCGGTCGCGTCGCCAAAGTGTTCGTCGACCCACAGGAAAACGAGGTTTACTTAGCCGACGGCTATTTCAACCGCCGCGTCGTTGTGGTCGACGCTGACACGGGAGA
>JASLOY010000797.1 GCA_030745255.1 Vicinamibacterales bacterium | reverse complement strand
CGATCTGACATCGGCATCAGTGAGTGGCACTGTGGGAACCCCGATGACACATCTCGTGAACGGCCGCATGATCGTGCCGCCGTTCCCGGAGGGGATGGAGACGCTGGTGGTCGGCATGGGCTGTTTCTGGGGGGCCGAGCAGCGGTTCTGGGAGACCCCCGGGGTCTGGACAACGGCAGTGGGGTTCACGGGTGGCACCAGCCCGGAGCCGGGATACCGCGATGTCTGCACCGGAGCCACGGGCCACGCCGAGGTCGTGCATCTTCGTGGCCGACGCGGAACAGAGGGCGGCGGCGGAAGCCACCCGAGATGCCATGGAGCCGCTGCTGGCAGATGCGGGGTTTGGTCCGATCACCACCCAGATCTCAGAACTTGGAACGTTCCACTACGCCGAGGACTATCACCAGCAGTACCTCGCCAGAAACCCCACCGGTTACTGCGGCCTCGGTGACACAGGCATCACCTGTCCTACAGGTGTTGTTGGCTGAGGACCGGAGTTAACCGGAACCGGCCCCTACGGGGCTACCGAGGCCCATGCCTCCA
>JASLOY010000796.1 GCA_030745255.1 Vicinamibacterales bacterium | reverse complement strand
CGCGGCCAACCGCCCCTCTGCATCCGCCGACACCTCGAATCGGCGGATGAAGAGCACCGGACGGCCATTCGTGACGCCGGCCAGGGCGACTTCGAGAAACAGCCCCGTCGTCTGGCGCTCGTCGAACACCGGGCGCACGCGATCCAATTCTCCGACCAGCGCGTCATCGAACCGCCGGACGCGCTCGATGATCCGACCCGGTTGACTGAGCATCCGACCCGCCAGCGCCCGCACATCGAACAGGCTCTGGCCATCGGCTCCCGCGAGCGCGGTGGATCCCGAGGCGGTGAAGACCATGTCGCCCAGAACCAGCAGCTTGCAGGCGGTGGCCTCGAACAACGTCTCCCCGCCTTGCGCGTAGCGCCGCTTGCTGTCAGCGGCCAGGATGAGTTGGCCCTCGCCGTGGAGGATGACGATCGTCGTGGCGTCAAGAGCCACGGGCAGCGTGCTGAATAGGAAGCCGAGGAAAAGATGGGGTCGTCGAAGGATTCCCATGACACTACCGTCCCGTCGGCACCCGCGCCTGGAGTTCGCTCATCCGAATC
>JASLOY010000795.1:272-545 GCA_030745255.1 Vicinamibacterales bacterium | reverse complement strand
CTAGTTGACCGAAAAGCATGTAAAAGTTGAGAATATTGATATTTTTCTCAACAAGTACGGGGAGGCGGAACCTATCTCTATTTTCCGCCCTAACCGGCCATGGATACTATGGCAAAAATATGACATGAATTGCCATCAAGGCCGAAGGTAAGACATTTTTCAAAATTGAAAACGTTGGCAGATTATACTGTTATGTATCGATAATATCAAGCAGGAACTGGGCATATAAATCATTAATTTTAGTCGCCAGAGCGGTAATTAAAACTACCGTCA
>JASLOY010000795.1:0-262 GCA_030745255.1 Vicinamibacterales bacterium | reverse complement strand
CATGTAAAAGTTGAGAATATTGATATTTTTCTCAACAGTTACGGGGAGGCGAAACCCACTTCTGTTTTCCGTATTTTCCGCCCTGGCCGGCCAGGGATACAATGGCAAAAATATGACATGAATTGCCATCAAGGCCGAAGGTAAGATATTTGCAGATTATACGGTTATGTATCTAAAATATCAAGCAGGAATTGGGCATATAAATCATTAATTTTAGTCGCCAGAGCGGTAATTAAAGCTACCGCCATAGCGATATTTACAA
>JASLOY010000794.1 GCA_030745255.1 Vicinamibacterales bacterium | reverse complement strand
GCTTCGTTCAGCTCTGCCAGGATCTTCGCTTCGCTCCCGACCAGCGCATCGGCGACCGGGGCAAAGCGCGCCGCCAGCCCGGCGTCATGGCTCTGGGCCGCCAGGGCCTGGGCCCAATAGAGAGCCAGGTAGAAGTGGCTTCCGCGGTTGTCGAGCTCGTGGACGACCCGCGAGGGCGCCTTGCGATTCAGGAGTAGCTGGGCCGTGGCCTCGTCGAGGGTCTCGCCCAGGATCCGCGCCCCGGCGTTGTCGAAGTGCTCGCCCAGGTGGTCCAGGGATGCAGCCAGAGCGAGGAACTCGCCCAGCGAATCCCAACGCAGATGGCCCTCGGCCTCGAACTGCTGGACGTGCTTCGGTGCCGAGCCCCCGGCGCCGGTCTCGAAGAGACCGCCGCCCTCCATGAGCGGAACGATGGAGAGCATCTTCGCGCTGGTTCCGATCTCGAGGATGGGAAAGAGATCGGTGAGGTAGTCGCGCAGCACGTTGCCCGTCACCGAGATCGTGTCCTCGCCCCTGCGGATCCGCTCCAGGGAGAAGCGGGCCGCC
>JASLOY010000793.1:242-546 GCA_030745255.1 Vicinamibacterales bacterium | reverse complement strand
GAGGTTGACGGCATTCGCAAGGGTTTTGGCGAAAAATTGCTGATTGATGGCCTGTCCTTCAGCCTACCCCCGGGTGGCATCGTCGGAATTATCGGCCCCAACGGGGCTGGCAAGACCACGCTGTTCAGAATGCTGACCGGCGCCGAGTCCATCGACAGCGGCAGCATCAGCATCGGTGAAACGGTCGACATCGCCTGCATCGACCAGACTCGCGAGGCACTCGATGACAAAAAGACTGTCTGGGAAGAGATCTCCGGTGGCCTGGACACCATCGAGGTCGGCCAGTACCAGACAGCCTCGCGCG